>JAVBKH010000078.1:0-6561 GCA_031554155.1 Oscillospiraceae bacterium | reverse complement strand
ATAACATCAACTCCTGTTTAATAAAGTCATAAGTTTTTCACAGTACTTGTAATATTCCTTGCTTTGGTCGCCGCTACGAAGGTAGAAATTCATGCCATTAAACTGAGGGACTCCAAGTTGTTCAGCAGGGAAGCTTGTTGCGAAGATATCTTCACTGCCTTCGCCCCTGCCTAAGATATACTGATATGCGGCATCGTCAAGAAGATCTAGCGGGTCTACGCCCGAAGCGATCACAGCGACAAGCTTCATAGAATTGGCGTAGTCGGCTTGGCCACCTGTGAGGTCGGGGGTGGGTGGGGCGGTATCTCCTTGAGATGTCGAGCCAGAGGTATCCAGTGGCTTTGCGGCGTCGGAAGGCATAGAAATTGAGTCAACGGTAATCAGGACTTTTTTGTCGCCGTTAAAGTCGGGAGCCGTCTCCTCAATTTTTTTTGCAAGGGTGTCAACCGCGGCAGGGTCAACATAATCAGCGGAAATAAACACAATTGTAGCGTCGGGCTTTGGCGTGAAAAACATATCTTTAGCAAAAAACGACAACAAAACCACTGCGAATACTGACGCGATTGTGTGCCATTTGTAGTGATACCAGAAGTTTTCACGTTTTTGCACAAGCGCAGATTTTGGCTTGGACGCTATAATTTTAGCTTCTGCTGCTTGACGCGCCTTTGCCTCTGCTTTTAATTGGTCTTCGGTTTTAAACTGCTCTGGTTTCTTATCGGGCATAACGTCTCCCTATAACTGTTGGTGAAAATTAAATCACAATATTGGTTTCATCGTCGGGAACAAAAGCACATCGCGAATTGACGAGCTGTCGGTTAACAGCATAACAAGACGGTCAACGCCAAACCCAAGCCCACCAGTTGGAGGCATTGCGTATTCTAGTGCATTGATGTAATCTTCGTCGACTTCGGCGTTTGCGCCTTGGGCGCGCTTGGCTTCAACTTGCGCCACGAAACGAGCACGTTGGTCAATGGGGTCGTTAAGCTCGGAGAACGCGTTGCCCATTTCTCGACCGTAGATGAAATACTCGAATCGTTCAGTGAAATCTGGATTTGTGGGTTTGCGCTTTGCAAGGGGCGAATTTTCCACAGGGTAGTCATATATAAACGTGGGTTGAATAAGCTTATCTTCGACAAATGTGTCAAAGAACGCGATTAAAACATGACCCTTTGTTGCCTTTGCGCCCTCGTCGACATGCACATTTTTCGCCTTTGCACAAGCGCGGGCGTCTTCGTCAGTTGCCCAAGAGTCAAAGTCCACATCTGCATATTTTTTCACAGCTTCAGCCATAGTGTAACGCGCCCAAGGTGTAGCCATGTTGAGCTGCTCGCCTTGATACGGTATGACTTCTGTTCCGCAAACATTCTTAGTGATTGTGGCGTACATCTTCTCGATTAAATCCATGATTTCCTTATAATCAGCGTAAGCTTGGTACATCTCAACTGTAGTGAATTCTGGATTGTGGGAGGTATCCATGCCTTCGTTTCTGAAAATGCGGCCCACTTCGTAAACCTTGTCAAAGCCGCCTACAATCAAGCGCTTGAGGTAAAGTTCAGTCTCGATTCTTAGGTACATTGTAAGGTCAAGGGCGTTGTGGTGGGTGATGAAAGGCCTTGCCGCCGCACCTATCTCAAGAGTGTGGAGGACAGGCGTATCGACCTCGATATAGCCAAGGTTGTCAAGGTATGTGCGTATTTCGCGAATAATCATTGAGCGCTTGCGAAAAGTTTCGCGCACTTCTGGATTGACTATCAAATCAACGTAGCGTTGACGGTAGCGAATATCGGTGTCTTTTAGGCCATGCCATTTCTCTGGCAGTGGCTGCAAGGACTTTGAAAGCAGCGTCAAATGTTGGGCCTTGACTGAAATTTCGCCGCGGCGTGTTCTAAAAGCTTCGCCTTCGACTCCGACGATGTCGCCGATATCCCATTTACCGAACTCGGCGTAATTTTCTTCACCAACGCCGTCAATTTTAATGTAAACCTGTATTCTGCCGCTTGAATCGGCAACATCGAGAAAGCTTGCCTTGCCCATATCGCGCCAACCTACGACACGGCCTGCGATAACTACATGCTTTCCCTCGTATTCCTCGAATTTTGTGTGAATGTCGCCCGCAAATGTATCGCGAGCGTAGGTTGTGATTTCGTAGGGGTTCTTGCCCTCCTGCTTCAACGCTGCAAGCTTATCGCGACGTATCTGCAAAATCTCCGAAAGCTCTGGCTGCGGCGTTGCTGCCTGCTCGACGTGTTCGCTCATAATATTTACTCCTTTAACTTGTTGGTGATTATTATAGTTAGTTAACTTGTAATGCGACTGACGTTCTTTTCTTTAGGAGAAAAGAACCAAAAGACCTTTTTAATATACAACAGTAATCATAAATTGGTTTATTCTCTGCATCACCGCAAGAAGAACGAAACCTCGTTTATGTCGTTTTGGGTAAAGCCAAAACTCACTCATCTGCTAACCCGTCACACGACTGTTGTGCGGCAAGTTTTGATGGTAAAATGAATAAGGTTATTATACCGTAAAAGCGAAACGCGCAGCGTTTTGAAGCGGTGCAGCCGCGTTTGCCGAAGGCAACTTATGATGGTCAAATGTTCTTGGGACCCACTCAAAATCTATGATTTCGCAAATGGGTAAGGTTATTATACCACAAAAGCAAAGCACGAAGTGCTTTGAAGCAGCGATAGCTGCGCTTATCACGTAAGTGATAATTTTTGATGGTCAAATGTTCTTGGGACCCATTCGAAATCTATGATTTCGCAAATGGGTAAGGTTATTATACCACATAAGCGAGTTGCAGCGCAACTTGTAAGCGGCGAAGTTACTTATTGTTGCGGCAAAAAATCAAGCTTTTGCTTGCATAGCTTCTAATGCTGCCCTTATTGTGTCAATTGGGTCGGAGTTTTTTGGGATTTTTACAGCAAAATATGGTTTTGTTCCTGCGTTGACCATTACGCGACCGCGAAGCTTTGAGGCCACGTTGCCTGCGACCTGCATGTCAAGCGATTCTGGGCAAATGATAATTTGGTCGTCGCGCTGTGTTATTTCGATAACGCCAAGGCCTGCCGCCATTCCGCGCATCAAAGCAACATCAATCAAGCCTTTAACAGCATTTGGCGGGTCGCCAAAGCGGTCGATAAGCTCGTCGGTGATGTCAAGTGCATCGTCTGGGTTTGCGACAGAGGCAATTTTTTTGTAGATATCTATGCGCTGGCCAAGATTTTCGATATAGTTTTCGGGAATGTGCGCGTCAAGCCGAATGTCAATAACGCAGTCGGTGAGGGGGGCTTTTTGCACTCCGCCTTGCTCCTCGATAACGGCTTCACCCAAAAGCTTGAGGTAGAGGTCGTAACCCACAGCCTCAAGATGGCCGTGTTGCTGTGCTCCAAGTATGCTGCCTGCACCGCGAATTTCAAGGTCGCGCATGGCAATGCGAAAACCCGAACCAAAGGTAGTGAACTCGCGAATGGCAGCGAGCCTTTTTGTCGCAACATCGGTGAGGGTTTTCCCTTTATGGAATGTGAAATAAGCATACGCGCGTCTGCTTGAGCGGCCAACACGTCCGCGCAATTGGTACAGTTGCGACAGTCCCATGCGGTCGGCGTCCTCTATGATTAGCGTGTTGCAGTTTGGCACGTCCACACCTGTTTCGATTATTGTTGTGCAGACAAGAATGTCTATTTCGTGTTCCACAAGCTTTTGCCAAACTTCAGACAAGCGTTCTTCTCCAATTTTGCCGTGAGCCGTGACGATTCTGGCTTCTGGCATAAATTCGAGCAATCTTGCTGCACAGCTGTCGATTGACTCAATGCGATTGTGGAGATAAAAGACTTGACCTCCCCGGCGAAGCTCTTTTTGAATGGCTTGCACAATTACGCCGAGGTCATGCTCCAAAACATAAGTCTGTACAGGGTGGCGGTCTTGCGGTGCTTCCTCAATTATGCTCATGTCGCGTATGCCGCTCATGGCCATGTTTAGCGTGCGCGGAATTGGCGTAGCCGAAAGCGTCAGCACGTCAACGTTTGCGCTAACTTCCTTAAATTTTTCCTTGTGGGCAACACCGAAGCGCTGTTCCTCGTCGATAATTGCAAGGCCTAAATCTTTAAAGATAATATCTTTTTGAACAACGCGGTGTGTGCCGATTAAAATATCAACTAAACCTTGCTTGACTTTTTTTACAGTCTCTTTTTGCTGCTTGGGGCTTCTAAACCTCGACAAAAGCTCAACGTTGACAGGGTAGCCTTCGAGCCTTTTGGTAAAGGTTTGATAATGCTGCCACGCGAGAATCGTCGTTGGCACCATCACGACGCACTGCTTGCTGTCAAGCACGCACTTGAATGCGGCGCGAAGCGCGACTTCGGTTTTGCCAAAACCAACATCACCGCAGAGCAGCCTATCCATAGGCGAGGTTTTTTGCATGTCGACTTTTATTTCCTCAATGCAGCGAAGTTGGTCGTCGGTTTCGTCATAGGGAAAGCGTTCCTCAAACTCCCGCTGCCAGTCGTTGTCGGGGGAAAACGCGTAGCCCTCTGCCCGCATTCTCTTGGCGTAAAGCTCGATTAATTCCCGCGCCATCTCTTTAACTGCGCCCTTTACTCTTGCACGGGTTTTCTGCCAATCAACCGAGTTGAGCTTGTTTAGGCGAACGTGTGCGCCATCAGCCGCGCCAATATATTTGCTGACCAAATCGAGCTGTGTTACAGGTACAAAAAGCGTGTCCGTCCCCGCATAGCGAATCTTGATGTAATCCTTGACCACGCCATGCATATCACGCTTCACAATTTGCTCGAACACACCAATACCGTGGGACGAATGGACGACGAAATCTCCTGGGGTAAGGTCGGAAATTGCCTTGATTTTTTTGCCGTCCTTACTCTTGCGCTTAGATTTTGGAACAGCCGCCGTAGTTTTTGCATGGGTAATTAGTGCAAACTTTATGTCTGGATATTCAAAGCCTGCTGATAGCGTGTTTTCAAGCAAAATTACCTTGTTTGGTTTGATTTTGCTCACATCTGCCGCCATTTCCACTGGGATATGGTCGCGCGTCAAGTCCGAGGCAAGAGCCGCACACGCGCGGGGAGTACCTGCGCAAACGGCCACGCAATAGCCACGGTCGAGGTAGCTTTCGATATCCTCTTTTAAAAAGCTATATTCTCCGCTCCAAACGGAAAGCTGAATTGCGTTGATATTGTACATTGCAGCAAGCTTGATGTCTGGCACAGCACGCGCAAAAGTATCGAGTATCACGGTGTTTTGTGTGCTAATCAATCGCGTAATCTCAACATAATCAATTTGAAAAGTGCTTATTGCGCCAAACAAAACACCCTCGCCCATGAGAATTTCAACGTCCTCATGTTGCTGAAAATCCGCATTTTTTAGCTGCTCGCGGATTGAGACAGGCTCACAGACGACGAGCAATCTATCCTCGCAGTAATTGAACAAAGTTTCTGGAGCTTTGTACAGTATCGGCATATATTTATCAGCATTTTCAAGGGAAAGGCCGTCGTCCAGTCGCTGAATGTCCTTGTCAATTTGTTCCTTTGCAAGCACACCGTGCTTGCCGTGGAGACCTGCTTTTTGCTTTTCAAGCAAGCGAATAAACGCGGTTGTTTCGCCAATTAAAGCTTCTCTTGCGGGGGTGATGAGCACCTCGTCAATTTGCATTGTGCGTCGCTGGGTTGCAATGTCAAAGTGCGAAACCGTGTCGATTTCGTCTCCCCAAAATTCTAGGCGAACAGGCTGCAACTCCGACGGAGGAAAAAAGTCCAGGAGACCGCCGCGAATTGAAAATTGCGCCATGCCCTCCACTTGCTCTGCGCGGGAGTAGCCAGCTTCCACAAGCTTTAGCGCAAGACTTTCGAATTTGTGCTCTTGCCCTGACTTTAAGGTCAGCGTGGATTTTTTAAGCGCATCTCTCGGAATCGTGTATTGTGTCGCAGATTCTGCCGCGGACACCACAATTGGAATTTCTTCGCGCAAAATCCCACCCAAAACGCCAAGTCGTATGTGTTCGTATTCGTGGGAAACACCATCAACCGAGCGAAAAACAAACTCGCGTGACGGGAAAAACACCGCGGCCGTATTGCCGAACAATGAGTTTAAATCCTCTACAAGCTTTATTGCTGTAGGCTCGTTGGGCGCAAGAACGTGCACCGCGCGGCCAGTTAAGCCGTACAGTGAATAAATATAGTGTGCCTTGTGAATGTTCGCAAGCCCCACCGCAAGCTGTGGCGATTTGTTATCGCGCACATTGCGCAGCAATTCCGCAAATTGCGGGGAACTTGCCAAGATATTTGAAAAGTCTTTCATTGGTTTTCCTTAAATGTTTATATTGGCAGCTAACAATAGATTTCTATATCAAAAAATTGTTCTTGAAAGCTTGTTATATCTTTTATCTGTTCTTTTGTAAAATTAATTTCAGTAGGAGCTACCACCCACTTGTCCTCCACGTCATTAAGGCGATGTATTACTGCAATAATCACACCTCGATAGCTTTGTACAGGCATGTTTACTCCTAGTAAATAGGCATCTTGTTCTTCGTTATCTCCGCCAATTATG
>JAVBKH010000084.1:0-12472 GCA_031554155.1 Oscillospiraceae bacterium | reverse complement strand
TACGATTGATTCCACTTGATGAAACAACGGTGCTCTCCGCTTGGGCGTTGGTTTTGTCCTTTGCTTTGTCGCTTTACTACACGCTTTCTGGACTTACTGATATTGCGCGCGGAATTGCGGGCTTGTTTGGGCTAAATTTGCCGCAAAATTTTTATTACCCCTACCAGTCTCGCTCGGTCACGGACTTCTTTGAGCGCTTCAATATCACAGTTGGTGTGTTTTTAAAGCGTGAGGTTGCAGCGCCGTTGACCTCTGAAAAGCGAGACGTTGCGGGAGATATGCTCAATATTTTGCTAGTCGGCATGTTATGGGGAATTTGGTTTGGCTTGCGAACAAACTATGTTGTGTGGGGTGCGTTCATTTCGGCTTTCATCATCATGGAAAAATATTTGTACCCACGTATACTAAAAGCTTTGCCCACGTTGTTTTGCCGCGCTTATGCGCTTTGTGTGGCGCTTGTGGGCTTTACGATTTTTGCGGGCGAATCACTTAGAGAAAGCTTTGACTACTTTGTGAGAATGTTCAGCTTTAATGCGGGCGAGTTTTTTAACCCAAGAATTTTGTACGTGCTCTCATCAAATTTTGCGCTGATTATCGTCTCAATTTTGTTTGCGACAAATATTTTTAGCTTAATAGGTGACTTTTTCAGAAAAAGTCTGCCGCGCGTTTCTTTAGTCACTTATGCGGCAATTGATTTAATCATACTTGTTGCGTTTACTGCCGTTACGTTGGGAGGTAATCTGCTGTGAGAGCATACAAGCTTTTCTATATAATAATTTGCGCAATAGTTCCTGCGGCTGTTATTGCCTCTGCTTGGGCATCTGGCTCATTTGAGGCATGGGAGCCAGGTTTTCAGTCCAATGACACCTCCGTCTCTGTTAGGGCGGAGTGGCAGGTGCGTCAAGGAATGATGTTTCGCGATGAGCTGCTCGACGTTGGAAACGTTATAAACACGATGGCGGGTAGGCGCGAAATTGTCCCACAAGGCTACGGCTATGAGCTGAAACAAAACGGAATATTCGTCAGCGACGACGGACTTATGAAAAATATTGACCCACCGATTGGCGCGTATGTAAGCGAAAACATAGCAGGCGTGACAGCTTTTGCCGAGAATATGCGGCAAAGCCGAAAGCAAACTTATCTAATGCTAATACCGACAGCAGGCGCAATAATGCAGCAAAAACTACCCCAGTTTGCTGAATCCGTGATGGTTAACCAACGGAAGCTCATTGAAGATGTTTATAGCCGCAGTTCGGGCAGCGCCGTGACGATTGACACATATTCTGCACTATTTGAGCGACGCAACCAATATATTTATTATAGGACCGAAAATAATTTAACACCACTTGGCGGGTATTTTGTTTACGCCTCCATGCTTTCCAGATTGGGGCTTGGTCAAGCTCAATTCAAAAACTTTGACATTGAGTACTTGGACGACGCTTTTTACGGCGATTTGTGTGAGGAATCGGGCTACAAAAACGTGGTTGCGGACAGCATTTCGCTGTTCCGTTACAACAACGGCGATGGAGCTTTGCATGAATTTTTGGTGACAATAGGCGGCGAAGGCAGAAAAAAAACCTACCACACGCTGTTCCCAGAAAATGCGGCGCAGCTTGGCGATAAGCTTGATATTTTCTTGGGCGGCATGTCAGCCGTCACAGATATAAAATCGTCGTCGACTCGCTCTGAAAAAATTCTTGTGTTTGCCGACAAAACCGCGCTGGCCTATGCCCCGCTTCTCGCAAACAATTGTGCGGAACTGACGCTTGTGGATTTGTTTTACGGCAAGGCGGCTGTCAGTGAAATTGACCCAGATGATTACGACAAAATTATTTTTGCCTACGGAGCAGAAAGTTTTATGCACACGAATATTCCGTCACGGGCCGCAGATTTTTTCTCCGAATTTTGACGCTTGCCTTATATTTTGCCGAACATGCTGTAGATTTTCTGCATCTCGGTTGAGATTTTGCCGTCTTCATAGAGTAGCAGTGCAGGCTCTGCCTTTAAAAATGGCTTGCTGCCGCGCTTGGCTTCAACCAAAACAAGCCACGGCGCGCTGCTTGAATTCTTTTGCACAAAGCGTATGCGTTTAGGCTCTAGTTTATTTTTTCGCATTGCTTCAAGCACGTCCACAAGCCGCTCCGTTAGCTGGCACATGCAGAAGCGACCGCCAAAGCGCAGCAAAGTGGCAGCCGCAGCGCAGCAATCGTCGAGAGTGCAAAGCGTTTCGTGCCGTGCAATTTTGTCGGCGTCGCTTTGGCTAATCACGCCTGTGTCCACGGCTTTGTATGGCGGGTTGCAAGTCACAAGGTCAAAGCTTGCAGGTTTAAGTTTCGTCTTTATTTCGCGCATGTCTAGCAATATTGGCTCAAATTTATCGTCAAGCCCGCTCAACGTGGCAGATTGCCTCATTTGGTCAATTGCCTGCTCCTGTATATCCACTGCCACTGCGCTTTTAGGCGAGCTTTCCCCGCGAAACCACAACAGCGGTATTATTCCGCAGCCACTGCCAAGGTCGCACACGACTTCGTTTTTTTTAAGACTAGCAAAGTGCGAAAGCAAAAAAGCGTCAGTTCCAAAGGTGTGCGCTTTGCTTGTGCAAACCTTAATTCCGCCGCCTATATCTTCAATTTTTATTTCCAATACAGTCACGCTCCTATTCTGCCGTTTTTTGGGTACAATACGACAATGATAATACGATTTTACATTTGAAGCAAGGGGGTAAAGTATGGAGACGAAAAAAATGTTGCTGATTTTTAATCCAAGCTCTGGTAAAGCGGAGTTTGCGCCGCAGCTTTGCGAGGTTGTGAATCGCTTTACAAAAGCGGGGTTTGAAGTGACAGTTCACCCGACACAGGCCGCAAGAGACTGCTACGACGTTATTTTGCGACGCGGCGAGGATTTCGATTTTGTCTGCTGCTCTGGTGGAGATGGCACATTAAACGAGGCAATAGATTCGATGATGCTGCTGACGAAAAAGCCAAAATTTGGGTACATTCCTTCGGGGACGACCAATGATTTTGCAACATCGCTGAAAATTTCCAAGAACATACTTGAAGCGGTTGACACGGTGACTCAAGGCAACACATACCCCATTGACATTGGCAGCTTTGGCGACGATTATTTTGCATATGTGGCGGCATTTGGGCTGTTCACGGCAGTGACCTACGACACGCCGCAAAGCGCAAAAAATGTGCTTGGTCACGCGGCGTATATGCTTGAGGGTGTTAAGCGACTCGGCTCAATACAAGCTTATGACTGCAAAATCAATGTAGACGGCGAGGTCTTTTCTGGGAATTATATTTTTGGCATGGTATCGAATTCAACTTCCGTTGGTGGGTTTAAAATGGCTGCGGAAAACTCTGTGCTTCTAGACGACGGCTTGTTTGAGGTTGTGTTGGTTAAAAGGCCGAGAAGTTTTGTTGATTTGCAGAATATTGCGGCATCGCTTTTAAATCGAGAAATCTACACCGAATCTTTAATTATTCGCAAAGCCAAAAGCGTGCGAGTAGTCTCAAAAGCTTCTATTGACTGGACGCTTGACGGAGAATTTGGCGGCTCAACAGTGGACGTGTTAATCGAAAACCGACAAAAAGCCTTAGAGATTATGATACCAATGCCCACAATAACCGTGGCTGAATAAAGTTTGTGCAAATTTCCTTTTGGTAGTTGCAAAGCTTAGGAAAATATGGTATCATTATCAAGCTACTTAAAAATTCGCGGCAGCTTGTCGTTTGAAAGGAACTCTCAAAATGAATGTTTTTGAAATTATTGGCGGTATTATCATGATACTTATGAGTATTGCCCTCGTTATACTTGTTGCTTTGCAGGAAAGCCCAAAAGGCAGCGGTGTCAGCGCTTTGACTGGCGGAGACTCCTACTACAACAGAAATTCAGGCAGAACTTTGGATTCTATGCTCGCCAAGCTCACAAGATATGTAGGCATAGGCTTTGTTGTTGTTACAATAATTGTTTACGCGCTAGACGTCTACATGAAATAAGATTTTACACAAGATATTTGCCATCGCTTTATGCGGTGGCTTTTTTTGCATTATTAAAAAAGTCGAACTTGCAGTGAATTTGTTGCAACCTGTCAATTTTTATGATATACTGTTAATTAAACGCTTAGAACGGAGGTGCTCATAGATGGGGTTGTATTCAAACGCAAAACGAATGGCAGCAATGTTTTGCACCGCGATAATTGTCTCAACTTTGATTATGCTGATACTTAGGCTAACTTTCTTGAGTGATATGGCTGTGACTGTCTCTGCTGATTCGCCCGAAGCACCGAATGCTGCTGTGAATAGCCAAATCGAAGGCAACAGCGATTTTCCGTACAAGTTGAACAGCAAAATATATTATTCGGACTCAAAGGCAATGGGCAACGTGCTGATTTTGAATCCTGAGACAAACAAGTACTTGCTTAAAATTGATATAATTTTACCAGACACAAAAGAATCACTTTACTACACAGGCGCAATCACCCCAGGCACTTCCATTGAAAACGCAAGGCTAAGCGAAGCGGGACAAAAGCTCAAAGAAGGCGTGTACGAATGTGTTGCCGAAATTTCCGCAGTTGACCCCGAAACAATGCAGGCTGTTGCAAGCGAAAAGAAAACCGTTTCGGTTTACATAGGCGTAAAGCCACAGTAAAATCTTATATATTAATAAACTGCCGCAAGCTTGCTTGCGGCAGTTTTTGCGGTGTTGCTTTATAGCCACTTAGCTTTTTATCCGACCGATGTTCTTTTCTTTAGGAGAAAAGAACCAAAAGACCTTTTTGAGAGACATTAGACTTTATTTTTTGTATGCGTAGCTTATCACCGCGAGAAGAACGATGTCTCGTTTATACCGTTTTGGGTAAAGCCAAAACTCACTCATCTGCGCGCCCGTCACACGGTTTTTTTGTGCGGACTGTTTTAAGATAATTCTTATTTTTGAAGCAATTTCTTAACAGAAGCGAGCTTGACGCAAAGGCAGAACAAGTTTGCGGCTTTTTCTAGCTCGGCCACGCTTGGGAAAGACGGTGCTATGCGGATTGTTTTGTCGTCGGGGTCATTGCCATATGGGTGGGTTGCACCTGCGGGCGTCATCACTAGGCCAGCATTTTTGCAAAGCGAAACAACTTCTTTTGCGCAGCCGTTCATAGTGTCAAGGCAAATGAAGTAGCCGCCAAGGGGTTTTTCCCAACTTGAAATTTGAAGCCCGCCAAGCTCGGAGTCAAGCGCATTCAGCACCATCTCGAACTTAGGCCGCATTATTGCCGCATGAAGCTTCATATGGTTCAAAATGCCGTCCATGCTCTTGAAAAATCTCGCATGACGAAGCTGGTTAAGCTTATCGTAGCCGATTGTCTGAATAGCCATATGTTTTTTGATGTAGGCCATGTTCGCGTCTGACGCACCTATTGCCGAGATGCCGCCACCAGGGAAAGAAATTTTTGAGGTGGAGGTGAACATAAACGCATTGTTTTCGTGGCCATATTTTTTAAGCTCTGCCAATAGTGGGAGCAAGCTGCTTTTGCGGTCATCGTAAAAATCGTGGACAGCGTAGGCGTTATCCCAGAAAATGCGGAAGTCTTTAGCGGCAGGCGCAAGGGCTGCAATGCGGCAAACAGTGTCGTCAGAATATGTGATGCCTTGGGGGTTTGAGTACTTAGGCACACACCACATGCCCTTGATGCTTGAGTCTTCTTTCACAAGCTTTTCCACAACGTCCATATCTGGTCCGTCTGCCGTCATTGGCACAGGCAGCATTTCTATTCGGAAATGTTCGGTTACGGCAAAGTGGCGGTCGTACCCTGGCGCGGGACAGAGAAACTTGACTTTATCCTGTTTGCACCAAGCTTTTTCGCTGTTTGGCAAAGGGAAAAGCCAACAAAAGGTCATAATGTCATGCATTAGGTTTAGGCTTGAGTTTCCACCGACAAAAACCTCGGCGGGAGAAACCTCCAAGATTTCAGCCATTAGCCGCTTTGCTTCTGGGATACCGTCAAGACCCATGTAATTTCCGCATTCTATGCCATTCTCGGCGACAGTTGACGCTTTTGAGTCCACGGTGTCGAGCATTGCTCTGGTGAATTCAAGTTGGTCAACGTTTGGCTTACCTCGGGACATATCAAGGTTAATGCCAGATGATTTTTTGGCTTCGTATTCGGCCTCTAGGCCGCTAAGCTCGCTTTCGAGCTCATCTCTGCTCATTTCAGAATATTTCTTCATGGAAACCTCCCCAATCTTTTTTTAGCTAAAGCTATTGTATGCTAAAAATATTATTTTTGCAAGTACAAATATAAAATATTTCATTTTAGGGAAGCTTCACCAACTCGATAAACTTCGTTAATCGGTATATTGTGCGTTTTAGCAAGGCTTTTCGCACTTTCGTATTCAATGTTGTTTTTGCATATATCGCCACTACAAGATTCTTTTACTGTTAGATTCCCTAGCGGTGTTTCAACTGTTTTGATTGTTCTAGTCATTTTTGTGCGGCGGTGAGCTGTAGCGCGAACGCCGATTGTGCTAGTGTGCAAAAACAAAAGCTTTGTGAATTCAGCCTCGCGACTAGGCTCGACCAAGAGGCTTAAAGTCTGCGCGGGTCGGCCTTTTTTCATTATAATAGGCGTACACCAACAATCAAGCGCAGTATTTTCAAGCATAACTTCACAGGCGTAGGCAAGCTGCTCACCTGTCATATCGTCGATGTTGCAGCTAAGTTCTACCACCTCGTCATGCTCTGTGTCGGTTTCTGCGTTTACGGTTTCAATTATGCTTGCGCGCAAAACATTTGCTATTGCAAAATCCTTTTTCCCCGCGCCATAGCCTGTTTTTAGCACAGTCACAGCGGACGGAGCGTCAAAGCTTGTTGCAATTGCGGCGACGATTGCAGCGCCTGTGGGGGTGACCATTTCGCCTTGATTATTCGTGATAACAAGCGGAATCTTGTGGGAGGTTGCAATCTCAAGGGTTGCAGGTGCAGGCACGGGAACGCGCCCATGCTGACATTTTACAGTCCCCTGCCCTTCGCGAAGCGGTGTACAAACTACTTTTTCAACACCAAGATTGTCAAGACAAATTGCAGCGCCGATAATATCCACAATGGAATCTACCGCGCCAACCTCGTGAAAATGCACCTCGCTTGCAGGCAAGCCATGCACCTTGCCCTCGGCTACTGCCACTATGTTAAATATTTTTTTTGAAAGTCTTTTTGCATTTGCCGAAAGTTTGCCCCCGTCAATAATCGCTTCTATATCGTCAATGCAGCGGTGGTAGTGGTGGTGGTCGCTGTGTTCGTCGTGTTCGTGCTCGTGTTCGTCTAAAATCACGTCAAAGTCGCAGGCAGATATGCCAAACTTTTTTGTTCGAGTAATCTCAAGCCTAAAGCCGTCAACATGCAGACTGGCAAGCCCATCGCGCAAAGTCTTTTCGTCTGCGCCAAGGTCGAGCAAGGCAGCCACGGTCATATCGCCGCTGATGCCAGAGTAACATTCAAGGTACAGGGTTTTCACTTAGTTTTTCCTCCGTCTACTGCAATTCTGTTGATTTGTGCGGCTAGGTAGCCTGCCCCAAAACCGTTGTCAATGTTGACAACCGAAATTCCTTCTGCGCAGGAGTTTAGCATTGTGAGCATAGCCGAAAGCCCGCCGAAGTTTGCGCCGTATCCCACGGAGGTTGGCACAGCGATTATAGGCACGTCCACAAGTCCTGCAATAACTCCCGCAAGTGCACCTTCCATTCCTGCGACTGCAACAATCACATTGGCTCGGCGAATGGCTTCAAGCTGCGAAAAAAGTCTATGTATTCCTGCAACGCCTACGTCGTAAAATCGTTCAACTTTTGAGCCGAAAAATTCTGCCGTCTTAGCACATTCCTCGGCCACAGGCATATCGGACGTTCCGCCTGTGCAAACTGCTATTAAGCCAGACTGCGAGAATTCGCCACATTTGCTTTGAATTGTTCTGCTCATTTCGTCGTATTCGGCGTTTGGCAAAAGCGCTTTTACTGCTGCAAATTGTTCGGCTGTTGCCCTTGTCCCAAGCACACTTGATGATTTGCTTTGAAAGCTTGAAAATATTTTTGCAACTTGTTCGGTGGTTTTCCCTGCACAATAAACAACCTCGCCAAAACCAGAGCGAAGTGCGCGGTGGTGGTCTAGCTTTGCAAATCCGATGTCTTCATACGGCAAATCCTTGAGAAGCTTTTCGGCTTCTGTAATATCAATTTCGCCTGTTTTTACTTGCGTCAGCAGCTTTTGAATGTCCATTTTTGTTGCCCCCTTAAACTATGGGCATGTCGGAAAAATCCAACATGCCCAGAAATTTTGATTTATGCCACCTCTATTTTAATCTCGGATATTATAACAGGCTCGGCGGGTTTGCCGTCGGCAGAGGTTTTTGTGGCTGATATTTTGTCGACGATTTCCATGCCCTCAACGACTTGACCAAACACAGGGTTCTGCCAATCTTGGTGCGGTGCGCCGCCGACTTCCTCATATCGCTCAATAATTTTTTGCGGGAATTTTAACGCCTCAAGCTCCGACTTTGGGTTAAGGCACTGGTTAGCTTGTACTATCATAAAATTTGTGCCGCTGTTGGAAAGTGCAACAGCACCGCGGAAATTCCAAAGGTCAAGGGAGAATTCTTTTTCCTCGGGGTATTGGTTGTCGTCGGCCTTGCCGCCGCCCTCGATTTTATAGCCCTCCACAATTTCGGTGAATTGCTGGCCGTTGTAATATCCTTCGCCTGCAAGCTTCACAAATGTCTCCACTGTTTTTGGTGTAAGCTGACCAAAAAGGCGAACTTTTATATCACCTGCCGAGGTTTTAATCAAAGCAATTTTGTCGCCAGGGTCGGGGTCGTTAAACTGGATTATTTGGACATTGTTTGCGTCTATTGCTGCGTTGTGCTCGGCGGCTTGTGCTGCGGTGGGCTTCACCGGAACGGCCTCGCTAACGCTTGAAGTGGCCTCGCTGACACTGCTTTCGGGCACAGCCTCTTCCGCGCGCTTGGCGCAAGCTGCAAGGCTAGTGCATAAAGCAATAACAAGAACTAATGCAAAAATCTTTTTCAATGAAATCATCCTTTCCCTTGATGACGTTATTTTCCGCGTTGCGGCTTTGTTTATACAAGTTTAGTTTTTGATGCTTGAGAGCAAATCAGTGGTTATTGCGGTTTCTGGGTTTATAAACGTGTCGTTGATGCTCATGGAAAAATGAAGATGTGCGCCTGTGGAGAAGCCAGTTGAGCCGACAATTCCTATTTGTTGGCCTTGCTTAACCATGTCGCCTGTTTGAACATTGCGGCCGTTTAAGTGGTAATGCCACGTTTTAAGGCCGTAGCCGTGTTCTATTACAATAGTGTTGCCAGTTAGCTTTAAGTTGCCAGAATATAGCACTCGGCCTGCTGCACTTGCGAAAACTGGTGTATTTGCAGGTGCTGCAAAGTCAATGGCGTTGTGGCGAGATGGTGTCTTGCTGCCGTTTGTGTATCGCATTGTTCCAAATTCGGTTGAGCGGGGATATAATTTTGCAAGCGGCCATTTGAAGCGACCGTCCCAATACTGCTTGTTGTCGGAGATTGGTCTAATCGGCGCAATATATTTTTCGTATTCGCTGTTTGCAGCTTGTGAATTTATTGTCGCTTGCGCAGTCGATGGCGGCACAGTAAGATTTTGCACAACAAATTTTTTGTTTTTAGCTACTATTGCGAATTTTTCCACGGAATCGCCGCATTTTAACTGAAGGTTGTAGTTGCCTGCGGAGGAATAGGTGCTAATTGGCAAGAAGGCAACCATGTCCCCATTTGCTTGGCGGAAAAAGTTTGGCTTAAATTCAATGTTAGTCGTCACTTGGATTTTGCCGTCCTGCGGGATATTTTTTGCTCGTAACACCAAAAGCTCGCCCACATCGACGCTTGGATTGTCAACGGAAAAAGAAATTTTTGTGGACGGCATGACGTATAGCAAGCCATATATATAGGTGACATTGCCGTTATAGTACGCATTGTCGAAAGTCGCGAGATATTTTAAGTTGTAATTACCCGACTTTGTGGGTTTGAAGCTTGCAATTTCTTCAAGCTTGCCACTCCAAACGCTCTCATTATCCAATGTGACGGATATTTTTACGTCTTTTGGCTCAATTGAAAAGGTAGGTACGGGTATTGCGTTAGCAGTAAGGCTTGGGATTGCACTGCCGCCATCTGCGCGCTGCGTCTTGTAGAACTGGTCGTCGATTTTTTTAAACTGGTATGTGCTGTCTGTTATAGTTAGGTTTGTATTTTCAACCTTGGCGGTGGGAATTGGGCGGTATTTGTAGAAGCCTATGCCCGCCAAATCTGCAAGATTGTAAAAGGTTGCTGCATCAATTTTTCGATAGCTTTTGTCGCTTGTGATGTACAAAACATTCTTAGGGTCTTTGTAGACTGTGCGTGTCTCGATTTTGCCTGCACCAAACTCAAAGGTTAGGGTTGCAACATCGGCGAGGTTAGCGGGCTTTATCAGCACCATCTTGGAATTTGTGGCAATCTGCCACAAGCCCGAGACTGTAGCGGCATCAGTTGTGCGCGTCTTTTGCGTAAAGCCTAAATTGCCGACAACTGAAACGGCCGAAGGCGCGATATTCGCAGCCCGCGCAAAAGAGCATAGCGAAAGACTTAGGCTAAAAGCCAATATTATCGAAAAAAGTTTTTTCATTCCTTTTAAGTCCTTTCAGAATAAATCTAATTATATAGTATACCATGAGGACGCTAAAAACACAATCTTCTTGTAATTTGCGCTCTTGAATGGTACTATATTATAAATAGCAATTTTTAGAGGTGAAATTATGCGCGGTTGCGGTATTATAATGCACATTTCGTCGCTTGCAGGCGCAGGCGGAATAGGCTCAATGGGCAAGGAAGCATTTGAATTTGTTGATTTTCTAAAAGCGGCAGGCCAAACACATTGGCAAATTTTGCCGCTTAATCCCCCCGCTTGCGAAAACTCGCCATATTCTTCATGTAGCGTTTTTGCAGGCAACCCTTATTTTATTAATTTTGAGATTTTAGTTGAACAAAAACTTTTGACTGAACAAGACATAGAAATTTTGCCGCAGGAAAGCAAAAGCCAAGCCGACTTTGAGTCCTGCCAAGAACTAAACTCCAAGCTGCTTCATATAGCTTACAAAAATTTAACGTCGGAATACGCCGAAAAAATCAAGGATTTTCGTGGGCAAAACAGCAATTGGCTTGAAGACTACGCGCTTTTCATGGCGCTGAAAACCGAAAACAAGAATATTCACTACCACAAATGGCCGCAGCCTATTTTATTTCGCCAGGCCAAGGCAATAGAAGAAGCCAAAAAAAGGCTTGCTGACGAGATAGACTTTTGGGTTTTTGTTCAATATATTTTTGCAGGCCAGTGGAAAAAGCTGAAGGCCTACGCCAACAAGAACGGTATAAAAATTGTAGGCGACATGCCGATTTATGCAGCAGGCGACAGTGCCGACGTTTGGGCGAATCCAAAAGTTTTTCAGCTTGACAAAAACTTAATGCCTAAAGCCGTGGCAGGTGTGCCGCCAGACTTTTTCTCCGATGACGGCCAACTTTGGGGCAACCCCATTTACGATTGGAATTACCTTAAAAAGACTGACTTTGACTGGTGGATTAAGCGCATGGCTAAAGCCGCCGAGCTTTACGACGTTGTTCGCATCGACCATTTTAGAGCAATTGACACGTATTATTCAATCCCTGCCGACGCTGAAACCGCAAGAGTTGGAACTTGGAAAAAAGGCCCGAATCTTGCTTTTGTGGACGCTGTGCGCGAAAAACTGCCCAAGTTGCAGCTAATCGCCGAGGACTTGGGCGACCTTGCACCAAGCGTTCACACGCTTATGCGGGAAAGTGGCCTGCCTGGCATGAAAGTTTTAATTTTTGCTTTTGACCCCGCCGACAAAGAGCCACAATTTATGCCGCACAACTACACCAAAAACTGTGTCGCATATATTGGCACACACGACAACGACACAGTTCAAGGTTGGATGAAGGAAGCACCAAAAGCCAATGTAAAGCTTGCGTCGGAGTATTTGCAGTTTAACAAAAACAACGCGCACTGGGGTTTTATTCGCGGGCTATATGCGTCTGTTGCCGACCTTGCAATTGTGCAGATGCAGGATTTTCTGGGCCTTGACAACTCTGCGAGAATGAACATGCCAGGAATCGCAAAAGGCTGGTGGGGGTTTAGAGTTGCACCAGACGCGCTGACGCCAAAGCTTGCAAGCAAAATTGCAAAGCTTGCGAGGACGTATCATCGCTCGCCCAAAAAAACAGTTAAGGAGTAGCCAAAGTGGAAAGACAAGCACCATATATAAGTTTTTCGGAAAAACCAAATGCAAGGTCGCTTGTCTTTGGTGTAGCTGCCCTAAAAAACACAGAGCAAATGCGGGCAAGAACCGTTCTTGAGCACAGAGAAATTATTTCTCGCCGCTCCGAATTGCGGCCAATCCC
>JAVBKH010000046.1:0-8046 GCA_031554155.1 Oscillospiraceae bacterium | reverse complement strand
AGCTTGGCAGGCTCCGTAGTGGTGGGTGTTGTCACGTATTTTCTCACAGGCAGCGTACTTTCGGCTGTGTCAGCATTGACAGCGATTCTCTGCGTTTGCGCTACCCTTTCCTCTACTTTTATTGAAAATATTCCCCTTGCTAAGCTTGCAAAAAAGTTGACGCCGCAAGGCGCAATGGTTTCGGGCAACAAGGCTGTGGAAGATTTTTGCGATGCTAAAGCCATTGTTTTAACAGAAACCGACCTCTTCCCCCGTGGTAATGTGCAAATGCTTGGCATACGCGCATTTTCCCAAGCTAGAATCGACGAGGCTATTCTCGATGCCGCAAGCGTCCTATGTGACATTGACGGCGCACTTGGCCCAGTTTTTCTTGATATGATTGGCGGCAACAAAAAGCTGCTTAAAAAGGTTGACAGCATTGTTTTTGAAAATGCAATGGGCATTTCCGCTTGGGTGGACGG
Organism: Oscillospiraceae bacterium; assembly: GCA_031554155.1. Classification (GTDB taxonomy): domain Bacteria; phylum Bacillota; class Clostridia; order Oscillospirales; family Ruminococcaceae; genus WRAV01. The sequence goes on along the minus strand of JAVBKH010000046.1, from coordinate 7,585 downwards.
CCGTCGCGTGTTAATAGGCAACCGCAGACTCATGGTGAACCACGGCATCAGCTTACCGCAGGAAGTCTTAGAACATAAGCAAATCTCAACGGAAGCAGAGCCGCTGTTCCTCTCAAATTCGGGAGAAGCATGTGCGCAGTTTACTGTGGGCTATGTAATTGACGAGGACTTGGCGATGCATCTTGATAAAATGGCGTTGAGCGAAAAGCTGCTTATAGTCCACACTACTGACGCAAACATTACCGCTGAAAAGCTTTGGGAATTGTATGGCTATCCCCATGATTTAATCAAGATTCTCCCCGCCGAATGGCACGCTAGATACAAAACAATGGCAGCCCCAAGAGAAACCGCAATTGCCGAAATTGTGTACACAGGCAAGGCAACAACTATGCTAAAAGCAATTTTGGGCTGCATGGCAGCACGCTCGTCAATACTTTCCGCAACAGTTATTCAGCTAATTCAAATCGTGCTTGGCTACGCCTTATGCACTTTCCTTGCATTCATGGGTCAAGTCGAAACCTTAACAGTTCTGGAAATTGGCGCGTATCAACTTTTCTGGTTTTTAGCTATATTCATTGTGCAACAGGTGCGGCAAAGCTGATTTGACATTTTTTTACGGGTGAGGTATACTAAAGTCACACGACTATTCACACAGACTGATTTTACTTGCAGTCTTGACTGAAAGGAGTTTCAAATGAAAAGAATCTGGCTTATCTCTGCGGCACTGATGCTTACGTTAGCTCTCACTTTTGGCGCGTCTCCTGCGCATATTGTTTGCGTAGAGCCAGACTACATCGAATATTACCCCGACAATGGTTTGACAATACCGCCAAATAGCGATTATCTTATAGAAACGGGCATAAAGTCGCCGACTGCAAGGGTATATGACAAAGACGGAAAGCTCATCTTAATTGTGCACAAAAACGGCAACTTTGAGCAACACGAGATAATGAAGGCTGTTAAAGATAAGTTAAAGCAAGATAGCAACAAATAAGCATAAAACAATAATATATAACATAAACACCGTATGAGGGGGAAAACTCACGCGGTGTTTTTTTGTCGTTTTTCTAAATTATGACGACTGTTTTGGCATTTTGTACTAACATGGACAGAGCTTGAATATATTTGTCATAGAAATTATAGGAGGAGAGGGTATCCTTATGGAACTTAACTTGCAACGGCAGCCAATAAGCGTAAACGACGTGATATACGACGGATATGCAGAACATCCTATTGAATGTGACGTGCTGCTGCCTGATTACTGTCCCGATATTGTGAAGGTGCTAAAGTGCACTGTGACAACGGCGGTAGGTTCGGCGGCAGCAAACGGCGAGCGCGTAAGCCTGGAGGGCATGGCGATGGCGCATGTTTATTATGCGTCCGAGCGTGGTCAGATTAGACACACGGAGTACAAGATTCCGTTTAGCAAAACAGTTGATTTGCGCGGTGCAGCGTCTGACCCCATCGTGACAGTTATGCCAAGCGTGGATTACGTTAACTGCCGCGCAGTAAATCAACGCAGACTTGATATTCGCGGTGCGATTACATTTAAAATCAAGGTATTCGACCAAAAACAAGAGCAAGTCATTAGCGATGCAACAGGCGCAGGCCTTCAGCTTCGCCGTGACATGCTGCACGTCACTGAACTTGCAGGCCAGCACGAAAGCGTCTTTGCAGTAGCGGAGGAGCTTGAAATAGGTTATGGCAAGTCCCCCGTTGGTGCAGTTGTTCGCAGCGACTGCCGCGTGAATGTCCAAGATTACAAAATAATCGCAGGCAAGGTGGTTTGCAAAGCAGATTTGCTTCTGCATGTATGCTACCAACCCACTGATAGCGAAAAACCTCTTGAAGTGATGGAGTATTCCCTGCCCCTTAGCCAAATAATTGACGCCGACGGAACGGACGAAAATTGCGTCTGCGATGTTGACATGCTTGTGATTGGCTGCGAGGTAAATCCGCGTCAAGCTGACGATGGTGAGTACAGAATGCTTGCACTCGACGCAACTGTCAAGGCATTAGTCGGCTCACATCGCCATATGGAAGTGCCTGTGGCAAGCGACTGCTACTCCACGCAATTCGACTGCCAATGTAAGCACAAAAAGCTTGGATTTATGCGCCTAACCCAGCTTATGCGCGAAAGCGTAATGCACAAGGCAACCCTTGATTTGCCAGAAGGCGTGAAATCTGTTCTTGATTCATGGTGCGAGGTCGATAATCTTACGTGGAAATGCGAAAACAAGGAACTAAAGCTTTCCATGCGTCTAACAGTGAGCATGTTTGCGAGCATGGAGGACGGCGAAGCTCTCTACTTTGAGCAGAGCGAGGAAGTAGAAAAAATCTGCGCCATGCAAAATCCTTTGGACGATGTGCATTTTGACCCATCGGCCGAAATCATGAGCTGTAGTTACAACCTTGTTGGCACTGAAAAAATTGATATTCGCTGCGAGGTTTTAATAAAAGGCTGCCTGTACCAACCAATTGGGTGCAATTCAATCGCAGATATAGCTATCGACGAAACAAAAGCCAAAACCAAAGAGCAAAACAAGCTTTACATCTATTATGCAGATGAAGGCGAAAGCATCTGGAACATCGCAAAAAGATATAACACGTCTGCAAGTGCCATTTGGGAAGAAAACTCCGCAACCGATGACATCCTCCCCGGCAAAGCAATGCTGTTAATCCCCATTGTTTAACCAAATGGATGAAGATGAAAGGAGTTTTTGGCATGGAAAACCGCAACATCTATAACGATATTGCAAAACGCACCGACGGCAACATCTATGTCGGCGTGGTGGGGCCTGTGCGTTCAGGCAAATCCACTTTTATAAAAAAGTTCATGGAAACGTTGGTTATCCCGAATATTGAGGGCGATTTTGTTCGCGAGCGCGCTATTGACGAGCTACCGCAATCGTCGGGCGGCAAAACAATAATGACCACCGAACCTAAGTTTATCCCAGAGGAGGCCGTTCACGTTCAGCTTGGCGAAAACGCCTCCATGAATGTGCGCATGATTGATTGCGTTGGCTACATTCTCCCAAGTTCGCTTGGATACATCGAAAACGACCAGCCTCGCATGGTCGTCACACCCTGGTATGACAAAGCAATTCCGTTCAACATGGCCGCTGAAATCGGCACGCAAAAAGTCATCAACGACCACAGCACAATCGGTCTTGTTGTCACAACCGACGGCAGCATCAGCGATTTGCCTCGAGTTGAATACGAGGAAGCCGAAGAGCGCGTAATTAACGAGCTTAAAGAAATCGACAAGCCCTTTGCTGTGCTGCTTAACTGCGTGAACCCACACAGCCAAGCAAGCCAAGACCTGCGCGACCGCATGGAAGAAAAATACAAAGTCCCAGTCGTCGCCACAAGCTGCCTTGACCTGCGCGAAGATGATATTCGCGAAGTTTTGCAAAGCGTACTCTACCAGTTCCCTGTCAAAGAAGTCTGCGTAGATATTCCTGGTTGGATTGTTGCACTGCCTAAAACACACTGGCTCAAATCCGATGTTTATGAGAATATCCAAGAAGCTGCAAAGAACGTTGTGCATATTAACGAGGTTAAGCCCTGCTTTGAGAAGCTAAAGGACTGCGCAAACATTCACAGCCACAAGATTGACGACATTGACCTTGGACGCGGCAGCGTAAAGATGACAGTCAGCGTTACTACCGAGATGTTCTACAAAATACTCGGCGAAGCAACAGGCCTAGATATCGACGGCGAAGCAGGCCTTATGCCCTGCATGATTGAGCTTGCCCGCGTGAAAAAGGAATACGACAAAATCAAGGGCGCACTTGAGGAAGTTGCTGCAACAGGCTACGGCATAGTTATGCCAGGCCTTGATGAGCTAACCCTTGAAGAGCCAGAGATTGTGAAGCAAGGCGGCAGGTACGGAGTTAAGCTAAAGGCTAGCGCACCGTCGATACATATGATGCGTGCGGATATTTCAACCGAAATATCGCCAATAGTAGGCAGCGAAAAGCAGTCGGAAGAGCTTGTAATGTTCTTGCTCAACGACTTTGAGGAGCACCCCGAAAAAATTTGGAGCTCAAATATTTTTGGCAAGAGCTTGCACGAACTTGTCAATGAAGGGCTGCACAACAAGCTTTACCGTATGCCGTCAGACGCCCGCATGAAGCTGCAAGAAACTATTGAGAGAATCATCAACGAAGGTTGCGGCGGACTCGTTTGCATCATATTATAATATCAAAAAAAGGCGTTCACGTTATGCGTGAATGCCTATCTTTTTGCTATAGGTGCAAATAATTATTGCATTTTTCTTGAAAAACCTACCAATATTTGCTATAATGATTATAGAGCAATTTTTAGGCTCAATAATAAAAGGAGTAGATGATAATAACAATTTCGTTCAAAAATAGGAAGCCTAGCCAAAGCGAAGTAGAAATCGGGGTTGCAGGAGATAATCGCGCCGAGACTATTTGCTTTGAAACAGGACAAAAATTATCAGGAAGCATGTTTATAAAATTAGTGGGGGATAATTATTGCGATAAGACTCCACTTGAATACAACAGCGGCAAAGCCATCTGGAATGTCGAGCGAAAAACTCTCGCTAAATCAGGATATATTTTGGGACAGCTACAGCTCGAAGCGGCTGACGACATTATATGGCAGTCAAATGTAATCAAGTTTTCAAGTTCGACAACGCTTGATGCTGACAATGAGATTGAACAGTCCAATCCTGCTGTGCTCGTAAATCATGAGCAACGCATTACACATTTGGAAGCAAGTTTTGACGATTTGAACATAGGCACAGGCTCACAAGGTGGCATGGGCGAAGTCGGACCACAAGGCCCAAAGGGCGACACAGGCGAAACAGGCGAAACAGGTGAAGCAGGCCCAGTGGGCCCCGTCGGTCCAAAGGGTGACACAGGCGAAGTTGGACCAGTAGGACTACAAGGCTCAATGGGTGAAACCGGTGAAGCAGGACCGACAGGCCCAACAGGCCCAGAAGGACCGAAAGGCGAAAAAGGTGACAACGGTGAGGTCGGCCAAAAGGGAGAAACAGGTGAAGCTGGCTCTATAGGTCCAGTCGGCCCAAAAGGCGACACAGGCGAAGTTGGTCCAATTGGACCAGTCGGTCCAAAAGGCGACACGGGCGAAACAGGCCCAGTCGGACCGCAAGGGCCACAAGGTGACTGTGGTTGCGGTGAAGCTGGTCTAGCAGGCCCAGAAGGCCCAAAGGGGGACGTAGGCGAAACAGGCCCAATCGGCCCACAAGGCCCAAAAGGAGAAACAGGCGAAACAGGCCCAATCGGCCCACAAGGCCCAAAAGGAGAAACAGGCGAAACAGGCCCAATCGGCCCACAAGGTCCAAAAGGTGACGCAGGCGAAACAGGCCCAATTGGTCCAGAAGGCCCAAAGGGGGACGCAGGTGAAACAGGCCCAATTGGCCCAGAAGGCCCAAAGGGGGACACAGGCGAAAAAGGCCCAATCGGCCCACAAGGCCCAAAAGGAGAAAAAGGCTCAGTTGGCCCAGTTGGCCCAGAAGGCTCAAAAGGCGACACAGGAGAAACAGGCCCAGTCGGCCCAGTCGGCCCAAAAGGCGACGCAGGCGAAACAGGCTCAGTCGGCCCAGAAGGCCCAAAGGGGGACGCAGGAGAAACAGGCCCAATTGGTCCAGTCGGCTCAAAAGGGGACGCAGGCGAAACAGGCCCAATTGGCCCAAAGGGAGACAAAGGTGATTCAGGTGAATATCTTGAAGCAATTGCAGCGCACAACAATAGTGTGTCTGCGCACCCATATACTAACACTAAAATGCCTTTAGTTGCGAGCTTTAAAGATGGCTTAGATTCTCTAGCAGCTACAAAGGTTGAAATGGAAACACTTACAAAAGCAATAACCACAGTGTATGTTGATGGCAAAAACGGTAGTCAAACTGGTACTGGTGGAGCTTTAAACCCTTTTAATTCAATTGAGCAGGTTTTCAAAGCATATCCGATAGGAAATTTGAGAATTATGGTAAAAGGTGGATTTATTTACCAAATAACTAAGACTATTACAGTGGTGAACAGGCTAATAATCTTGGGTGTTTGGGCTGCTGGTGACACGCCAACGCTTCATGTAGTCAATTTTACGGGGTTTGCGCTGGTGAACAGTGCAATTCACATTGGCGCGTATAATATTACCTTGAACGAGGCGACTCTGGTATCAGTTGCAGGAACTTGCAGCGTTGCTATTGGTGATAAAAGCATGGGCAGCATAACTTGTAACGAATACACATACGGTACTGTTATCGCTTGCGTAGATGACACAACAATGAACGGAATAGCGGGGCTTGCGCTAACATCTGTATTTCTTAACAGATATAATTTTTATGGCAATAAAGGTCAGTTGGATTTCTTAAAAACTGCAACTGGGTATGGGCATATTGTGTTGCTAAAGTATAACAGCCTAGTGAAGGATGCATATTCATTTTGGCTCAACGGAGCGGACGACAAACTTATTAAACTTGGCGGCACAACTCTTAATTATTATAACATTTAAAGAAGGAGACTATTTTTGTCAAAAGAAATTTCATTTAAGCATAATAATTTAAACTATTGCAACATGGACATTAACAACGATGAAATAAAACAAATGGTACTAGAGCTTATCGGTCAAGATTCGCTTGATAAGCTGCTTGCTGAGAATCCTGCAATGCAAGACCCCTTGACTCAATTGCAGCTTGCAGTAATTGAGCTGTATGAGGAGGTGCACAAACATGGCTAGTATTTATGCGGAACTTGTTCGCAAAGGAATCAAGACTATTGAAGAAATCCCCGAAAATCTGCGCGATGCAGTGAAGGAACTTCTTTTAAATATAGATTAAAAAAACAAGGGCATTCACTTCGCGTGAATGCCCTTTGTTTGAGTATGACTTATCTTTTAACAAAAACACCGAACGGCTTGCCAATTGGTAAAAAAGTGCGTCCAAAATGGTTGTTTAGTACATTTGCGCCGCTTGCGTAAAATGATAAAATTGCGATAATAAGTTCGGAGTAAGCCGCAAGCATATGGAAGCCTTCGCGAACGGCCTCGTTGCCAGAAAGAACACTGACCGAAAGTCCGACAAAAAGAAAGTCAATCGCCACAAAAATAAAGAACAAAACCTTGTTAGTTTCAGTTGCGCCAATTGTCAAAAACAGCGTAAGTATGAGATAACCGATGAATGCTATGCCAAGTTGGTGAGGGTCTGCTGCTGCCTTGAGTGTTTCGCCAAATACGCCCATACTTGTAAGCCATGAGCAAGACACTGCAAGCCAGAAGAATCCATACGCGCAAAAAGCTGTTGCACCAAAAACGTTAAGCTTTTTGTAGTCAAGAATGCCTGCCACAAGCTGTGCGAGAGCGCCTAAAAAAATTGCCCACGGAATTACAAGGGAAAGACCTTCGGTTATGCCAAGCTTTTGGCTTGAGGCCACGAGTGTAACCATTGCAAGTCCAAATAACCCCAGTGCAGATGGGTCGGCATGTGTTTTTTCTGCCATAATACATCTCCATTCATATTACTTCTGTATATTTCCACATGCAATGGTAACAAAATACAGCAGCTATGTCAAGGGTAAAATTAAAGTCTGACCAAAAT
>JAVBKH010000197.1:0-9355 GCA_031554155.1 Oscillospiraceae bacterium | reverse complement strand
TAAACTCATAAAAAATCGAATCTATACAGTATACAAAATGAAAGAAACTATTTTAATAATAAATTTAACTGAATAATTTGTAAGACTTAGCACATAACTAGGACAAGTGTCCTTTTTTATACTATGAAATTCTGCAATAATAGGAAAAAGGGATTTAATTATGGATACAAATAAATCGAGCAATATTGAATTTATGGATAAAATACCTAAAATGCTTAGGAATAGTGATGCTATAAAAGTATTGCCAAAAGGGTATACATTACTTCGCAAGGGTGATGCGGTTAAATATGTTTATTACATCTGTTCTGGCAAAGTTCGAGTTTACGACGAGACTGCCGACGGTTTAGTTGAAAGGGTGGTGTGGGTTTCCAGCGGAGAGCCAGTAGGTGAAATGGAGATGCTTTCTGAAGGCAATGTGGTCATTTATTCAGCAAAAGTCGATGAAGACGACACACAAGTGATACAGATAAGCAAGAACGATTTTTGGTCGTGCTTAGCTGGAGATAATGAATTTTGTATGCAGATTGCGATTTGCATGGCAAAAAAACTAAATACAGCGGCAATGGCACTTTGCAGACACTTGAACAGCGATTCACTCGAAATGGTTGCGGAATATTTTCTTGACATAGTTGGGACACAATTATTAACTTGCGGTAAGGCTGCAATAGCAATGACCCGCTCTGAAATCGCAGATAATTGTTGCATAAGCGAACGAACAGTGAACAGATGTGTCCAAAAGTTGAAGGTAAGCGGTTGCTTGAGCATAGGCCGCGGAAAAATTAATATTTCCAGAGAACAGTATGCTATTTTATTAAACGGAGGATATAAACTATGAAAAAAGTAATTATTGATTGTGACCCAGGGCATGATGACGCCATTGCGCTGCTTCTTGCCACTCGTGCTGACAATATACAATTGTTGGGAGTTACGACTGTTGCAGGTAATAGCGAGCTTTTAAATACGACAAATAACGCATTGCGCATTCTCAACTTTGCAGACGTGCACGATATTCCAGTTTATAGCGGGTGCGAAAAGCCTATGATGCGCTCACTTTATCGTCTCACAGGCGCAATAATTCACGGTGAAGACGGACTCGGCGGACCATCTATTCCCGCTGCAACACAAAAGCCAGAGAAAGAACATGCAGTAGACTTTTTAATTCGTGCATTGCGCGAGTCTAGTGAAAAAATAACTATCGTTGCTGTAGGGCCGCTTACAAATGTAGCAATGGCGTTTGTGAAAGCACCTGATATTAAAACTAAAGTTGAAGCTATCGTCATAATGGGCGGCGCAATTATTGACCCAGGTAATATCACATCTGCGGCAGAATTTAATATTTACGTTGACCCAGAGGCGGCAAAAATTGTGTTTAACAGCGGCTGCGAAATATACTTGAATACTCTTGATATTTCAATGAAAGCTGTATTCAATGAGGAACAAATCAACGCATTTGGCAAAACAGACAACAAAGTTTCAAATATCGTTGGTGAGCTATTGAAATTTTTTGCTTCCACGCATGTTGAACATTTCGGATTTTTTGCGTGCCCAATTCACGACGCATTGTGCGTTGGTATGCTTGTGGATTCAAGCCTTATTGAATATAAAAGTGTTTTTTGCGATATCAGCTTGCATGATGATTTGACACTTGGTGAAACAGTTGCCGATTTGTGGAACATTACAGGCAATGCACCTAATGTGCACATGGCAACAAAAGTTGATGTTGAAAAATTTGTGAAAATGATTACTGAGCATATGCAAAAGCCTTATAAGACAAAAGCCTAAGGTTTAGAAAACGCAATAGGGCGTTTTTTAGATAAATGCGACGAATTAGAAAAGGAGATTTAAATGAAAAAAACATCGGTATTTTTAATGGTTATGGTTCTCTGCGCGGCAATTTTTGCGGGGTGTGCAGGTGGCTCGTCCTCTTCAGCACCAGCTGCATCTTCAGCAGCAGAATCCGCAGCGCCAGCATCTTCCGAAAGTGCAGCAGCACCAGCAGCTTCAGAAGCAGGCACAGCAGCACTAAAGGTTGTTTGCTTGCTCAACGGCAACCTAGGCGACAAGTCATTCTTCGATTCCGCTAACAAGGGCATGGAGCAAATCAAAAACGAAATGGGTTGCGAAACCAAGGTAGTTGAGATGGGCTTCGACAATACAAAATGGGAGCCAGCTTTATTAGAAGCATCAGAGCAGGATTGGGATATAATCATTGTTGGTACATGGCAAATGCAAGAGCTTGTGCAAACAATTGCTCCTCAATTCCCAGACAAACATTATGTGCTGTTTGATTCTGCTGTTGACTACTCAAAAGGCGATGTCAACAATGTGTACTCAATAACTTACAAACAAAATGACGGCGCATATCTCGCAGGTATTGTTGCGGCTGGCTTCACAAGCTCTGGCGCAGGTACTACAAATGAACAAAAAGTCATCAGCGCAGTTTGCGGCATGGATATTCCTGTAATCAATGACTTTTTAGTCGGATATATTCAGGGTGCAACTGACACAGACCCAGACGTAAAGGTTATGTCAGCTTATGTCGGTGATTTCAACGACACAGCAAAAGCAAAAGAAATGGCAATTTCACAGTTCAACATGAATTCCGACGTAGGCTTTAACGTTGCAGCGCAAGCAGGCTTAGGCTTGATTGATGCAGCAAAAGAGAAGAAGGTATATGCAATCGGTGTTGATGCTGACCAATCAGCGACCTTTGCAGGAGTTGACCCTGATAAAGAAGCTGCAATCATCACTTCCGTTCTAAAAAATATTGACGTTTCACTTGTGCGCACAATTAAGAAACATTTGGACGGCAGCCTAAAATACGGCAGCAGTGAAGTGCTTGGAATAACTGAAGACGCTGTAGGTATTGCGAAAAATGACGTCTACATGAAGACTGTGCCTGCCGATGTTCAGAAAAAAGTAGAAGATGCAGAAGCTAAAATCAAGAGCGGCGAAATTAAAGTTAAATCTGCATTCGATATGACCACTGAAGAAACAACAGCGTACAAAAACGCAGTAGCACCTAAATAAGTATCACCAACGTAATGAATTCTTACAAGCCTGCATATAATGCGGGCTTGTAAGATAATATAGCATATTTTAATCTTATAATTTACTCGCCCCAATTGCTTTAACGAGGTGTAAAATGAAAAGCATACTGGAATTGAAAGATATCTCCAAGGTTTACCCTAACGGTGTGTATGCGAATAAAAAGGTCAATTTTTCAGTGCGCGAAGGTGAAATTCACGCACTAGTCGGCGAAAATGGTGCTGGAAAAACTACTTTGATGAAGATTATTTTCGGTATTGAAAAACCCGATAGCGGAAGTATTATTCTTGACGGACAGAGGGAAGAATTTCATTCTCCATATGATGCTATAAGTAAGGGTATATGTATGGTGCATCAGCATTTCATGCTTGTGCCGTCTCTTACCGTCGCCGAAAACACGGCCATTGGCTGCGAAACCACAAAAGGAATTTTTATTGATAAGGAGCAAATCAATAAAAAAGTGCAGGAACTTTCAGAAAAATATGACCTAAGGCTGAACGCCAACGACTATGTAAGTGATATTTCCGTCGGTATGAAGCAACGTGTGGAAATTCTAAAAACTTTGTACCGTGGCGCTAAAATTATTATTTTGGACGAGCCAACCGCAGTGCTTACTCCGCAGGAGACGCAGGAGCTTTTTGTGCAACTTTCTGCCTTGCGGGATAAGGGTTATACTATTATTTTTATTTCGCACAAGCTACATGAAATCAAGCAAATGACAGACCGCGTTAGTGTTTTACGCAAAGGCGAAATGGTCGCAACAGTAAACACTGTCGATGTGAATGAACAAGAAATTTCCGAGTTGATGATTGGCGAAACGGTAAACCTAACAATTGATAAAAAGCCTGTCAAACCTGGAAAAGTTATTTTGCAAATAAAGGATTTGTGCGCGAAAGACGATAATAACAAGGATTTGTTCGAAGGCCTAAATTTGCAACTACGTTCAGGCCAAATTATTGGGCTAGCGGGCGTTGAGGGAAACGGGCAAGAAGAGCTTGTGCAAATGATTACCAGCAGCCGCAAATTTGACAGCGGAGAAATCAGTTTCCTTGGTGAACCAATTGAATTTGGCAAAATTATCAAATCGCGCAATAAGGGAATGGGCTACATTCCAAGTGACAGAATGACCGTTGGCGCTGCCATTGATATGAGTATTGAAGAAAACATAATTGCAAATAAAATGTCGGATAAAAGCTTGTTTTCAGGCTTACTAATGTCTTCTAAAAAAATATCAGAGTTAGCTACGCGGTTAATTAGCGACTACAAAATTAAATGCAAATCTCCAGATACACAAATACGAATGCTGTCTGGTGGAAATATTCAGAAAGTAGTCGCCGCCAGAGAATTCTCGATTGATGCCAAACTGATTGTTGCAGACCAACCAACTCGTGGAATTGACGTAATCGCCGCTGACTTTATTCACAAGACAATTGTCAGATTGCGCGACGAAGGTGCGGCAGTGCTGCTAGTCTCGGCAGATTTGGATGAGCTTATTAAAGTAAGTGACAGTATGGCAGTAATCTATGGCGGAAAAATTACCGCATATTTCCCTCAAGTCTCGCAAGTATCTCAAATGGAACTTGGTAATTATATGTTGGGCGTGAAAAAAATGGAGCCCGAAAGTATCAGGAGGATGTTGCATGAAGAATAAAAGTGCACTGTTTAGCTCAATTACGGTTGCAGTTGCCATTACAGCATCTTTGCTGCTTGCGTTTGTGCTTATTTTGCTGGTAAGCGATAAACCATTCGATGCCATGCGAAGCTTGCTGCTGGGTCCAGTTTCGACTCTCCGCAATTTCGGCAATGTAGTAGAGCTTATGACCACTTTCATGTTCACAGGTCTTGCAATTAGTATAATGTTTCAAGCAGGACAATTCAACGTTGGCGTTGAGGGCGCATTTTTTGTTGGCGCACTGGCTGCCGCGGGAGTTGCTACAACCATGCAGCTAGGGGTAGTGGTACAACCTGTTGTTGCAATTGCAGCAGGTGCACTTGCAGGCGCAGTAATAACGGGTATACCAGGGTTGCTCAAGGCAAAACTTGGCGCAAGTGAGCTTGTATCCTCACTGATGATGAACTATATAGCTTTGTTTTTTGGGTTGTTTGTTCTCAACTATTTTTTGAGAGATACTTCTTTCGGAATGTTGGCAACACACAAGTTGGATTCAACAGCAAAACTGGCGAACCTCGTTCAAGGCACAAGAATTAATGTGGGCTTGTTGATAGCCATTACTTTACTTGTAATTTTCCACTATTTCCTTTATCACATGCGCGGTGGATATGAAATGCGAGTAGTGGGACAAAACAACAGCTTCGCCAACTATTCTGGCATAAATGTCCCAAGTGTAATCATTATTTCGCAGCTACTAGGCGGGGCAATTGCTGGTGTTGGCGGCGCGTCGGAAGTTCTTGGCATGTACACCCGTTTTCAGTGGACTGCACTGCCGGGTTACGGCTGGGACGGCGTTATCATCGCAATTTTAGCATACAATAAGCCGCGAAATATTCCGTTAGCAGCTTTCTTTCTAGCCTACTTGAGAATAGGCTCCGACATTATGGCTCGCAGCACTGATGTGCCTAAGGAATTGATTATTATTATTCAGTCTGTAATAATACTTCTGATAACGGCTAAGGCATTGGTGGGCGGATTAAAGCACAGGCTCACAGTTAAGGAGGTGGTAGCTAATGGAGAAGCTAATTGAAATTGTATTTAATGCCGACTTTTTAAATTCTCTGTTGCGTGTGTCCACTCCAATTTTGTTTGCAACAATGGCTGTGCTAATTTCAAACAAGGCAGGCGTGCTAAATATTGGTGTAGAGGGCATGATGCTTGTGGCTTCACTGATGGGCGTGGTTGGAAGTGCCGCGACTGGCAGCGCATTTGTGGGACTGTTAGCGGCTATCGCTTCTGGTGTTCTGCTGTCTTGGATTTTTGCCATTTTCGTACTAAAGCTAAAGACAGATGTTGTGCTTGCAGGTATAGCACTAAATTTGCTTGCAAGTGGATTGACGGTTTTCATCTTATTTTTAATTACAGGAGACAAAGGTGTCTCCACCGCTTTGCCAAGCAAAGTGTTGCCAACCTTTAAGATTCCAGGGCTTGCAAACGTCCCTGTGCTTTCAGAGCAAAACATTTTAACATGGATTGCCATACTTTGCGTATTTTTAATTCATATATTTCTCAAGAGAACAAAGCAGGGAACGTATATTCGAGCGGTTGGAGAACATTGGCAAGCTGTAGAAGCCGCAGGAATCAACGTCTACAAAATCAAGAGAAACGCTTTATTGCTATGCGGCTTGATGGCATCTATGGGCGGCGCATTTATGTCCATGGGTTACCTTTCAATGTTTACAAAGGATATGATTGCGGGGCGTGGATTTATCGCAATAGCAGCAGAAGCAATGGGCCGTTCAATTCCAATTCGAAGTATGGCTATGGCTTTCCTGTTTGGCTTTGCTGATGCATTATCCAATAATCTACAAGTATTCAATGTCCCCAACGAAATTGTGCGCATGGTACCTTATGTTATTACTGTTGTAGCCCTTGCAGTTTATGCTGCAAATAATAAACGCAAACAAAAACATTAAAATTAACAATAGGAGGCTTACCTATGTATACACCGAAATACAGTGTTATTCTTGCAAATGTTGGCTCGTGCTCTGACCGCTACATGGGCGGAGGATATTCCAAACCATTTGAGCTTGATGAAATGTTTGACCGCGTGGCAAGCATTAAAGGTGTCACGGGTGTTGAGCTTGTTAGCACTTGGAATATAACTACTAAAAACGTGGAGCAGGTAAAAGCAAATCTCTCTCGCACTGGCCTAAAGCTGGCTTCGATTATTCCAGACCATTTTGGCGAAATGAAATGGGGCAAAGGTGCATTCACCTCAAAAGACCCTGCAATTCGCAAGGAAGCTGTGTCTGTAACAAAAGAATATATGGATATTGCCGCCGAACTGGGAGGCAATTTAATAAGCCTATGGCCTGGTCAAGATGGCTACGATTATCCCTTCCAAGGTGATTATATTCGCGAAATGGAATGGTTTGAACAAGGTGTGGCAGAGTGCTGCGCTTACCGCAATGACATTAACATAGCCATTGAATACAAGGTTAAAGAACCAAGGAATTTCAGCTATCCATCTACCGCGGCAGTTGTTATGCTAATGATAAACGAGATTGGCGCAAAAAATCTAGGCGTAACAATTGATTACGGTCATGCCCATGTCGCGGGTGAAAATGTGGCACATGCAGCAGCTATTATTAAGAAATACGGCGATAGACTTTTCCATGTCCACATGAACGATAACTACGGATTCTGGGACGATGACATGATAACAGGTACAATTCATACAATTCCGTTTATTGAGTTTTTCTACTGGCTAAAGCGTATGGATTATAATGGATTTATTTCAACCGACCAATACCCATACCGTGAAGATAGTCGTGATGCAGTCAATGAAAGCGTTCGTTGGTTTGAGATTTTCAATAAGCTAATCAATAGCATTGATGAAGCACAAATAGAGAAAATATTCTCCACAGGCAACGCATGTGAAGTTAGTGCGATGTTGCGAGAGTTAATGTTCGGCAAGCTGTAGAAAAATACAGAAATAGGCAACTTAGCAATAAATGCCTAGCAACTTATTCCACGCAACAGTCTGCAAAACAAGCCTTTTGAAGTTGATTTCAAAAGGCTTGTTTTAAAATGGTGGAAATACAGGATACAAAAAATTGCTGACGGCTGCATAACTTTTTGCTATACTTGCTTACAGAGGACAAAGGCATATCTGCCAAATTTCCAGTGCAACATTGTAGCTGGCCGAGGTTTGATTGCGCGTGAGGCTGAAGCAAGGGGACTTATTCCATGCGGTTGAAAAAGAAAAATGCAAAATGGCAGAGATTTTAGAAGAAAAAAGGAGGATAACGATGCGTATTTTAAACTATGGTTCACTGAACCTTGACTATGTTTACACAGTCGACCACATAGTTGAGGCGGGGGAGACCATTTCCTCAATTGGGCTTGAGGTTTTTTGTGGCGGCAAGGGTCTAAACCAGTCGGTAGCGCTTGCACGAGCAGGCGCACAGGTGTGTCATGCTGGTATGGTTGGAGCTGATGGAGACGCTCTTATTCAAGTGTGCCGCGAAAACGGCATTGACACTACACATATTAGAACCGTACCAGAACGAAGTGGCAACGCTATAATTCAAGTTAGCGCAAGGGGGCAGAACAGCATAGTTTTGTTTGGCGGCGCTAACCAGTGCAACCAGCGTGAATATATAGACGAAACTTTGGCTTGCTTTCAAAAAGGCGACTGGCTGCTGTTGCAAAACGAAGTAAATTTGCTAGACGAAATGATTGATAAAGCGGCAGAAAGAGGGCTGCAAATTGCGCTTAATCCTTCCCCTTACAATGAAATTGTTGCGAATTGTGATTTGAGCAAAGTTACGCTGTTTTTGCTAAATGAAGTTGAGGGCAAGCAAATTACGGGAGAATCAGAGACAGCGGCAATTCTTGCAAAAATGTGCAAAATATATCCTAATGCCAAAGTTGTTCTTACATTAGGTAAGGACGGTGTGGCGTTTATGGACGGCGACAAAATCTTCCACCACGGAATTTACGATGTACCAGTTGTGGACACCACCGCCGCAGGAGATACTTTTACTGGATATTTTATCGCTTCGCTAATGAATGGAGAAAATGCGGAAGAATCTCTGCGACTTGCCTCTGTTGCATCTTCGTTTGCAGTTTCAAAAAAAGGAGCAACGGTGTCAATCCCAACTGCATTTGAAGTTAGACATGCAAAATTGAGCCTACTAAAATAAATTCCTTTTAAATTAAACTACCCCGCAGCAAAGATGCGTGGTAACTTTATGTGGTTTTTTTCGCTGCTTTTTAAAGCTAATAGACAAACAAACTATATGAGCATTCATTGCGGTCTTGAGGGTGCAGAGATGTTGCTTTCAGACTTAGAACAATCACTTGCTTTAATATAATTGACAAAAAATGTACTCATAATAACACCCCTACAAAGTTTAATTAAAGCAGGTTTTGTAGGGATTGATATTATTTTTTGCTAAAATCACAGCAAGATTTTTCAGCTTGATTTTGTCGAAATTACTTGGTAAAATATTTAATATATAATTTGAAAGAGGGGCTTAAAGTGAAGAACATGGTAGAAATACGTTGGCATGGCCGTGGTGGGCAAGGCGCAAAAACTGCATCTTTGCTTTTGGCGGACGCCGCGTTTAACACGGGAAAATTTGTTCAGGGATTCCCTGAATATGGCCCAGAGCGAATGGGTGCACC
>JAVBKH010000058.1:0-6017 GCA_031554155.1 Oscillospiraceae bacterium | reverse complement strand
TTGCTGCATTCCAGTCTATGCGAATAATGCTGCTAATTTCAGCAAATTTTGCCGTTGCAATATTTAACCTGCTGCCTATTGGCGACCTTGACGGCGGCGAAATTACGAGAATGTTATCCCAATATTATTTTAAACCACGGCTTGCGTTTGTTTTGTCGAAAATATTTTCTTTTGCGGCTCTTGTGCCTTTATTTGCGGCGGCAGTATTTTTGCTTTTGCAGCCAGAGCGCAATTTTACGCTGCTCATTGTCTGCATATACCTTTTAACAAGCATAATAGTCAGGGAATAATTAATTGCACATAAAGTCAATAGTCTCTTAAAACTGTCCGCACAAAAAACGTGTGACGGGCGCGAAGATGAGTGAGTTTTGCCTTTCTGCAAAACGGTTTAAACGAGGTAACGTTCTTCTCGCGGTGATAAGCTAAGCATATAAAAGATATAAGCTTATATCTCTTAAAAAGGTCTTTTGGTTCTTTTCTCCTCAAGAAAAAAACATCGGTCGAATCACAAGTTAATTGGCTATAAAAATAAAAATAACGCGGCCACTGCTCAAAACAAGCGTGGCCGCGTTATAAAAATTAAATCTTATTTGCAAGCCTTTGCAATTGCTTGGTCAAGGTCTGCAATAATATCGTCAGCGTCTTCAATGCCGATGGAAAGTCTAACAGTGTCGGGGGTAATGCCTGCTGCTAAAAGCTGCTCGTCAGTGAGCTGAGAGTGGGTGGTAGTTGCAGGGTGAATAACAAGGCTACGTGTATCGCCAACATTTGCAACATGGCTGAACAGTCCAAGACTGTCGATAAACTTCATGCCTGCTTCGCGGCCGCCCTTTAGGCCGAATGTGAACACTGCGCCTGCGCCATTAGGCATATATTTTTGCGCTAGTGCGTAATATTTGCTGTCCTCAAGTCCCGAATAGTTAACGAAAGAAACATTAGGATTAGTCTTGAGATATTTTGCGACCTTAAGAGCATTGTCGCAGTGGCGGCGCATACGCAGGCCAAGAGTCTCCATGCCTGTTGCGCAGAGATATGCGTTAAATGGTGAAAGGCAAGCACCGACATCGCGCAGGATAAGCGCGCGCAAACGGTTGATAAAGCCTGCGTTGCCGCAATCTTTGCCCCAATGGAAGCCGTGATAGCTTTCGTCAACTTTGTTGTAGTGAGGGAAACGGTCGTTGCCTTCCCACTTGAAGTTGCCGCTGTCAACGATAATGCCTGCCATTGAATTGCCGTGTCCGCATAGATATTTTGTTGCGGAGTGAACGATAATGTCTGCGCCAAACTCAAACGGGCGGCAAAGATAAGGTGTTGTAAAGGTGGAGTCAACAATAACGGGAATGCCGTGTTTGTGGGCGATTTTGCTGATTGCCTCAAGGTCGGCTACGCTGGAATTGGGGTTGCCAACAAGCTCCAAGAAAAAGGCTTTTGTTTTTGGGGTGATTGCATTTTCCCAAGCGGCAAGGTCGTCGGGGTCTACAAATGTGGTTTTAATTCCAAGGTTTGCAAAGGTGACGCCTAGCATGTTTATTGCGCCGCCGTAAACGCAGATTGACGAAACAATTTCGTCGCCAGAGTCTGCAAGATTTATAATAGTATTAAAAATTGCTGCATGGCCAGAGCTCATGCCGACTGCGCCAACGCCGCCTTCAAGCAAATTCACACGCTCTTCTAGTGCGTTGACAGTGGGGTTGCCTATACGGGAATAAATATATCCTGGTGTTGCAAGGTTGAATAAATCGGCTGCGTGTTGTGCCGAATCAAAGATATAGGCATTTGTTTGGTAAATTGGCAATGCCACAGAATGTTCAGCGGTTTTGGGGTCGAGACCTCCGTGAACAGCAACTGTATCTAAGTGCAGATTTTTAAGTTCCATTGTGAACTCCTCCTTAATTCTTTCACCAGACTTTAAATGTTAAACATTTTCTGGTATACTACAATATAATAGACGAATAAAGGAAGAATGTCCATGAAAAAACAGACATTTTTAGGATTAATTTTAATTCTTACTATAATGAGCTTAAATTTTACGGGTGTGGCCAAAACGGCGTACGCCCCAGAAGCGCATGTTTCGGCAGGCGCTTACTACCTATATAATCTCGACACAAACGAGGTTATCTCCGAACGAAACTCAACACAGCCAATGTACCCCGCGTCTGTCACTAAGATTATGACGTGCATTTTGGCGCTTGAAAAAACCGCGGACTTGGACAAAGAAATGGTCAAGTACCCAAACTATGTGCAGGACTACCTATACACCTATCAGCTTAAAAATGGCGCAATCTCACTTGGTGGGTTAAGCGCAGGCGAAGAAATGTCCATGAGAAAGCTGCTGTTCGCGTTAATGCTGCCATCTGCAAACGAGGCCGCAATGGTTATTGCAGACCACGTTGGAGGCTCGCAAGAAGGCTTTATTCAAATGATGAACGACCGCGCAAAAGAACTTGGCGCGACAAACACCAACTTTGCAAACCCCGACGGTCTCTTTGACGAAAACCACGTCACCACAGCGGAAGACATCGCGAAAATTGCAATGCACGCTATTAAGCTGCCTAATTTCATGGATATTGTGTCCGAAACTGCCTACGATTCTGGCCCGACAAATAAGCACGAAAACCTCCATTGGGAGACCACAAACAAAATGATTATCCCCAACAGCGAATATTTTTACCCAGGGCTGAAAGGCGTTAAAACAGGCCATTTGCCAGAAGCTGGCCGTTGCTTTGTCTCAACTGCAACACGGGACGGTTTTTCGTATTTGCTTGTGGTTTTAGGCTCTGATTACTTGGACGAAAGCGGCAAAGTTTTAAACGGCAATGCATCTTTTGTTGATACAAAAGTTTTGTACGATTGGGTTTTTGATAGCTTTAAAGTGAAAACACTTGTGGAAAAAGGCAAAATTGTTGCGGAAATTCCGCTCAAACTCTCCACCGAGCAGGATTTTGTAAAGCTTATGACGTCAGACAGGTTTTCGGCATTGCGCCATAAAAGCGAGGACGCTTCAAGCGTTACGCTTGTGTGTGAAATACCCGATTCCATTGACGCGCCAATAAAAAAATACGACAAAATTGGCACAGCAAAGCTAATGCTTTCTGGCGAGGAAATCGGCCGAGTGGACTTGCTTTCGTCCGAAAGCGTGGAAGCCTCTCAAGTCTTGATAGTATTGGAAAAAGTCAAGGCAATTGCGTCGTCATTCTGGTTTAAGTTTAGCATTATTTTCGCGTTTTTGCTTTTTGTTGCATACGTTGTTATGATGATTTCGCGAAATCGTCGCCGCCAGAGACAAAGCTCCTACCGCCCACGCCGCAGAATATAGAGGCTTTTTGAATGAACAAATACAAGCACCTTATGTCCAACACTTTGATTTTTGCAATTGCGACATTTGGCTCAAAGCTCCTGCCGTTCTTGCTGCTGCCGTTTTACACAAGCGTTCTGCCGCCAGATGCCTACGGTGTGCAGGAAATTATAACATCAACCTGCAACTTGATTTTGCCCATTATGTACCTTAGCATGGGCGAAGCTGTTATACGCTTTGGTCTCGATAGTTCAATTCGCAAGCGGGACGTTTTCACCACAGGTGTGCTGACGGTTCTTATCGGCTTTGTGATTTTTCTATGCTTCATGCCGCTTGTTCGGCAAATTCCAACTTTGCGAGATTATGTCTGGCTCATTTACATCTACATCATTGCGTCGGCAATGCACACGGTTACGGCGCAATTTGTTAGGGCGAGCGGGTTTGTCCGCTTTTTTGCGCTTGACGGTATTTTCACCACCTTGACAACTGTGCTCATGAACATTTTGCTGCTTGTCAAGTTTAAAATGGGCGCGTCTGGCTATGTGCTCTCCATTGTGATTGCTGACGCACTTTCCACGATTTTACTGTTCTTGGTTTTGAAATTGTACCGCTTCATAAAAATACGCAGCATAAACATGAATACCGTCAAAGCAATGCTAAAATACTCTGTGCCACTTGTGCCAACAGCAATTTTTTGGTGGATTACTTCGCTATCTGACAGATATTTTATTAAGTATTTTTGCGGCGACGCAGCCGTTGGACTTTACACCGTTTCGCAAAAGCTGCCCAACTTGATTATGCTTGTCTCAATGATTTTTACCCAAGCATGGCAGCTTTCGGCCTTCACGGAATACAAAAGCCCCGAAGGCGAGAGGTTTTTCTCCACGGTTTTTAAAAGCTACTATACTTTTATTTTCCTAGCATCATCTGGGCTTATTTTGGTGTGCAGACCAGTGCTAGACCTGCTTGACGCAAGATACAACGAAGCTTGGCGGTTCACCCCAATTTTAGTTGTGGCCGTTGCTTTTTCAACTCTTGTCACGTTCCTTGGTACAATCTACAACGCTGTGCACAAAAACGGCATGGTCATGCTGACAACCTTTATCGGTGCAGGCGTAAACATCGGCCTAAACTTTGTACTTATACCAAAATTTGGCCCTATGGGTGCTGCAATTTCCACCTTCTCAAGCTATTTTGTCGTTTTCGTAATCCGCGCAATAGATAGCCGCAGATACATCAAAATAAAAATGCAGCCACTTCGCATAGCGTTTACCTTGGCTTTGCTGTTCGGTCAAATTGTTATTGCGCTAAAAGCCCCACCGTTCTGGCCTCTTTGGGAAATTTTGATAATTTTGGTGCTAGTCGGTAGCAACTTCGGCTATATTTGGTTTTTGATGAAGCGATTGCTTAACATGATGAAAAAGCGAGCAGCCTAAAGCAAATTTATCACAAGCATGGCAAAAACCCCAGGCGCGCCAAGAATGCCAGAGATAAGCAAGCTCAAGGGCGTTATCGCCACCGAAAGATTGATGAATTTTGAAACTAGCAGCACTGCGCCTAAAGCGATAAAGCCGCTTGCACAGGTGAAAATCACAGATTTTAGTATGCTGCCACTTCTTGAATAAATTACGAGCAAAGTTATTCCCGCAAGCAGCAAAACAAGATAAATCAAAGACGAATGTGTCATATAAAAGCCTCCTTCACGCATGTTACAATATATGTGCAGGCTGTCCGCTAAATTACAGTAAAACATTGCATTTACCTTGCATTTTGTTTGTGGTATACTTTTTTTAGAGAAAACTGAAAAGGGGATTTTTAGCATGAATAACAACCACGCACTTGCCTGTGAGCTTGCACCCGCAATCCGCATGATTTACATGCAGGAGACGAAATCTATTGCAGCAGTCGCTGTTTTTTGCGACGACGAAAAGGTAGCTTCAATAGTCAAAGATGAAGCGACCATGGCAGCCTATATGAAGTCAAGCGTACAAAAAACCTTGCCGCTTTGGGTAAAACAGGATGCTGATTTGGCCGAAGCCTTCCACTGTTTTATAAATGCGCACAGCTATGTGCCTAAAATTGTTGCGGTTGAGGGACTTGGCATCTTTGCTCTTGGACAAAACAAGGCAGAGTCTGAAAAATCCAAGAATGAATTTTTAGGATTAGACAACGGCAAAAGCGCAGAAAATGCGCCCCTTGGCAGAGGCAGACTTGAAGGCAAAATTGCAGTAGTTACAGGCAGCGCTCAAGGCTTTGGCAAAGGAATAGCGCAGTCAATGGCAGCACAGGGCGCGTATATAGTCGTTGCTGACCTAAACAAAGACGGTGCGCAGGCTTGCGCCGACGAACTTTGCGCGGCCTACGGCGAATACGCTGCAATTGCCGTCGCCGTAAACGTTGCCGACGAAGATTCCGTTGCGGAAATGGTTAACGCTGCTGTGCTAGGCTTTGGCGGACTCGACGTCTTTGTCTCCAACGCAGGCATTGCCATAGCGGGTAGCCTTGCCGAAATGACACGCCAAAAGTTCGACCTTGTGACCTCCGTCAACTACACAGGCTACTTCCTCTGCGCAAAACATGCGTGTGTCCCAATGAAAATTCAGCGCAAATATAACCCAAGCTATCTTATGGATATAATAGAAATCAACTCCAAGTCTGGCCTTGAGGGCAGCAACAAAAACTTTGCCTATGCAGGCAGCAAGTTTGGTGGAGTTGGTCTCAC
>JAVBKH010000243.1:0-5057 GCA_031554155.1 Oscillospiraceae bacterium | reverse complement strand
CTTCTGCTTGTTGCGGCTGCGGGTCTCGCGGCAATCAAGTATTTTTCGATTCCCGTTGCTGACTACATTAATTTGCCTCAAGTGGTGGAACTCCCCCCAGTCGAAAATGTTACAACGCCTCCAATCGGGGCGGTAATTCCCGCGTTCTCGCAAGTAGACCCCGAGGAATTAGAATTAGCTGCACCCGACGAGCTAATCAAAGTCCCAGACGAAACGGGTATCGCACCGACAATTATAGAAGCGGAGCAGCCTGCGCCGCCGCCGATAATCCCCACAAACTATTACGCAAATCTTGCAAATGTCAGCTCATTTTATTCACGCGCATTGCAGGACGAAAGCTATGTCTACTATTTGCCGCTTGGAGAGGGGTACTCGTTTGCAGCCACTGCCGACCTTATGCGTGTGCCAATCGGCGGCACAAAGCCCGAATATGTGCCGAATTGTAACGGCGGCTCTGCAAGCATCTATTCGTTTACACTGCTTGAGCGCGACATAATAATTTGTCAGCGAAAAACAGAAACTTCGATGTATGCGTTTTATCGTGTGCCAAAGTCTGGCGAGAATGCGCAGTTTTTGTTTGAGCAAGACACCCCTGCATTTATAAATGTGCACGATGGCAAGCTTTTCATGCTTTTTGCATCGACCCAAAAGCTTGGGATATTTGACCCCGATGTTGACGCACAGCCTGCGTTTATAGATTTGCGAATTGAACAGCAAGATTCCACCGCCCAATATTTGCCTGCTTTTTCGGTGACCGACGGATATTTTTATTGTGGCATTTCATATAACGGTGGCGAGCGCGTTGAATATGTGCGCCGCTCACTTTACACAAGTGAGAGCGTAACGGTGTTCAGTTCCAGCAGCTTAAACGAGCTGTGGCCAACAAACCCAATTTGGGACGAGCACGGCAACACATACTACAGCCAATTCAACCCGTATTCAAGGCAATACAACGTAAAATCCTGTAAGCTTGGTGGCGCACCAGAAAGCCATTTTACGTTTACGTCTTCTGACGGAATTTTCCCGCTGTTGGCGCTTGTCGACGACGCAAGCTTTGTGGGACTTGCTTCGCCCGATTCTCTGGCAAAATACAAGCCAAACAGTTTTGAACTTGATAAACAGGTCACGCTTCAAAGCAAACCATATGCAATTACAAAAGATTATCTTGTTGCGCCAAACGGACTTTACAAAATCACAGACTTGAGCTGGCTTCCACTTGACACGCCAGATTCACCATAATATAAAAAAGCGAGGTCTTCTTTTTTTGAAAGAAACCTCGCTTTTTTATTTGAATTTTTTAAAGTTTTCCTCGAATTGCTCAACTGGGACTGGCTTGCCAAAATAAAACCCTTGCACAATATGGCAATTCAACTTTTCGAGATATTCGATTTGCGCATGGGTTTCAGCGCCTTCAGCCACGACGGTCAGCTTAATCGAGTTTGCAATATCCATGATGGCTTTGGCAATTTGTTGACTGGTTTCGTTTTTATCGATGTCAATAATCAAGCTGCGGTCGATTTTCAAGGTATCAAAGGGCAACTGCTTCAGTGTGCCAAGTGACGCATAACCGCTGCCAAAGTCGTCCATTGAGACTGTTATGCCAGTTTCACGCAGTTCTGTTAAAACTTTGGCGGTGATTTCTGGGTCGGAAACTGCAAGAGATTCTGTCACCTCAATATCCAGATATTGGCTGTCCAAGCCAGTTTCCTTTAAAATATCCGTGATGGTTTTAACTAAATCGGTTTTCTCGAACAGCTTCTTGGAAAGATTTGCGGACATTCTAACAGGAGGCAGGCCTCTATCTTGCCAGATTTTGTTTTGCCTACAAGCTTGCGTGATTACCCAAATATCAAGCGTTTGAATAAATCCGCTTTGCTCGGCAAGCTCAATAAACACTGACGGTGGCACATCGCCTTTTTTAGGGTGCTTCCACCGCAGCAGCGCCTCCATACCCATCAACTTGCGTGTACTAAGTTCAACCTTTGGCTGGTACCAAATGTCAAAGTCGCCGTTTTCGTAGGCGTCGACCAAATCTTCGGAAAGCTCTTCGCGGTCTAGTGTGAGTAATCTCACGCCTTGTTCGTAGTCAACAATGGGTTCACCGCGTGTTTTTGCCACTTGTTGGGCAGCATTTGCCTTTGTAAGCAGCGACAAGATGTTGTCGTTCTCTTCATGGTAAGCAGCGCCACCGTGGATTCTTACAGGAATTCTGATTGCGCGACCAACACTGATTTTTGCGACTTCATCTGAAATCCTTGCAAAAAGAGCTTGCGCGTCGTTTTTGTCTTTCGAGTGGAACAGAATTGCAAAATCGTCGCTTCCAAGACGACCAAAAATCATTTGCGAGTCAAGGCAGGTCATCACCGCCGCAGCCATTTGCTTCAATACTGAGTCCCCTGCTGCAAAGCCGCAAATATTATTTATTTTGGACAAATGGTCAACATCAAGGCAAATCAATGCATAGGCGTCATTCGGCTTCGCTGACATTATACTGTCGCTAACGGAAATAAATTTGCCTCGATTCATTGCACCCGTCAGCCCATCAAACGAAAGGCTTTTTTCCATCTGCTCTTCTAGAAGCTTTTGGTCGCTGATGTTGATTCCGATGCCGCAAACTCGGTGTTTGCCGTTGTCGTTGGATAATCTTCGTGCCTTGATAAGAAAATATTCGTAATTCTTTGCGGTTGTGCGCATTCTTATTTCAGTCACCATTGAGGTGCTTTCTCCGCTGTAAAGTTTATCCGCTTCATATGTGTAGCTTGTCAAATCGTCGGGATGTATGCACTTGCGGAAATTATTACGAAAGTTTTTGAGGTCCAATGGAATATCAAGAAGTCGAACAGTCGACTCTGAGTAAGCGAGCAGCATTCCAGATTCGTCAAAATCCATAAGCATAATGTCTGCTTCGTTAAGCAAAAGCTTATATCGCTCGTCGTTCAAGCGTTTTTTTTGTTCTGCTCGTCGCTTCGCAAATATGAATTGCGCCGCTATGAAACCAACTACAAGCAAGCTTAACGTAGAAATAAAAGCAATTGTTCTGGTTTCTCGCTCACGTTCCTTTTTTCCCCAATATTCCGCTGTGTGCTCACCAAAATATTGATAATACAGAGCTTCAAATTCGCCATTTTCTTTGATTTCTTTTAGGCGAACGTTGGCAAACTCCTGCAAATCAGCACGATGGGGATTAAATGCAATCCCTGCTGGGTAGGTTTTTTGAAGCTTCTCATGAGTTTCTATGTCGCCCATATGTGTGCGCTTAGAAAAAAAATATTCCATTGTGCGTCGTTCGTCAAAGACAACATCAACTTCGCCAGAGATAAGAGCCGCAACTTCAAGTTCGGGATGCATCATTGCAACGTATGGTATACCAAGGCCTTTAAGCACCGCTTTGAGCGGGCTTTTCTCGCGTACAGCTACATGAAGCCCGCGTAAATCCTCGATATTTTCAAGCTTTAGCTTATTTTTGGACAACGAATACGCATGGAATTCCCAATCAAGAATTCTGTCCGTAAACAATCCATACGGCTCATATTCTTCAGTAATCGGAAGCCATGCAAAGCAGTCTGCGCGGGTAATACTAAAGGCGTTTTGATTCGAACCGTAGTAAACCAAATCCGCGAATTTGACAGAATATTCAGAATTTCTAAAAAGTAAATTAGCAATATCAACCTCAAAGCCAACAAAATCACCATACGCTGTGACCTGCCGATATGGAGGAAGTGAAAAACTGCCGACATATTTTACATCGCGCTTGTCTGACTGGGCAAACACATTCAAGGGCAAAAGTATGGCAATAAGCGAGCATAAAAATATTAATTTAATTCTTTGAATAATATGACCGCCCTTCCACGAATTATTGCGCTTATGTATCAAACTCCTTTAATATAACACATATGTGCATCACTGTCTACATAATTTGCCTAAAGTCTCTAGTCTATTAACTAAAATTTATGATATATTTTGTGTAAAATAGAAAAACAAACCTAAAACATTGTGTCAAGCAGCATTAATTTAATGCTGCTTGACTAGATGAAGCCGCCGTTGAAACAGCTTCACATGAATCTGCAACAAAATCAACGTCAACGTAATACTCCGCAGAAATTGCAGAAACGAGTGGCTGATAGATTTCGCCCACCATAAGCTTGCCAACGCTGTCGGCTTGTGTCAGCATCTCTGGCTTCAAAAGCTCCACACGCATGCTGTCCTCTACAGACTTTTTGAGAAGGCCTTGCTGCTCTAGCGTTAGCTTTAATTCTCCAAAGCTAAGCAGGCCTTTTTGTGTGTCCTCATACTGTGTTTTGCCCTCGTCAATGCTAATTGAATTTAGCTTTGAATGCGGAACTAAGATTGTGACAACCTTTTTTTCGTGGTCAACCTTAATGTTGCCGTCTGCGATTCCGCCAAGGTCAATGTTAAAATATCCTGTACCAAACGAAATTATTTTCTTAGCTTTTTTAAAAATTTCAAGTCCGCCCCACGTGCTTTCCCATACGCTTTCCACTTGAATATCTCGCTCAAGAACAAGCAGCTCCTTGCGCTGACGCGCCTCGCCAAGCACAACGTTTTTAATCTGGATTTCCTTATCCTTTAAAAGCTTTGCCTTGTCGGCGTCGGTCAATTCGTTTATTACTGTGATAGGTGGTGGCTCCTCTTTTCCATTAAGCATGTCTTTTAGCGTGGGGCCGACGAAAATTCCAACAACAACGGCTAAAGCAACCACAAAAGCCAACACGAGCAAGGTTGTTTGCGAGTTCTTTCTCATGCTTTTTTTAACGAACTTGCCCAAGTATGACAAGCCAGCCATGGCTGTTTTATCGTCAACAAGGTCGTCTAAAATGCCTGCGTTTGGCTTTTTGTTAGAGGTAGCAGGCTTTATTTTGGCCGCATTTTCTTTCCGTGCATCAAGGGCTTTTTGTTTGCGCTTCTCGGCTGCCGCTTCCGCTGCGGCAAGCTCCTTGCGCTGCTTTGCGGCTTTTTCGTTCTCCACGGCCTTTGCGCTGCTTGTCACGCCACTTTTGTTGTCCATATTCCACCTCGCAACAATTTTTTAGCCAAGA
>JAVBKH010000040.1:0-4162 GCA_031554155.1 Oscillospiraceae bacterium | reverse complement strand
CAAGGTGAGCCGATGAGCGCACTTTCGCGCATGGCCACAGGCGACCACCGCAAGCTAACTGTTACCCCAGGTGACTGCATTATTATTTCCGCTACGCCAATTCCTGGCAATGAAAAGACCGTGACTAAGGTTGTAAATGAGCTAATGAAGCTCGGCGCAGAAGTTGTGTACGAAAAAATGTATGAGATTCATGTTTCGGGCCACGCCTGCCAAGACGAGCTGAAAATGATTATGGCGTTAACAAAGCCTAAATTCTTCATGCCAATGCATGGCGAGTTCAAACATCTGAAAAAACACGCGTCACTTGCGATATCAATGGGTATTGACCCGCAAAACGTGATAATAGGCGATATTGGCAAGGTTATTGAGACCAATGGTGAGACCATGAAGCTAAACGGCAGCGTCCCCGCTGGCAAAGTCCTCGTTGATGGCCTTGGCGTGGGTGATGTGGGCAGCATTGTGCTCCGCGACCGCAAACATCTTGCCCAAGACGGCTTGATTGTAGTCGTGACCACCATTGACTTGCAGACTGGCGAAATTCTTTCAGGGCCAGACATTGTGTCGCGTGGCTTCGTCTATGTCCGCGAGTCCGAAGACATGATTTACAAGGCAAGAAATATCGCGCGCGATAGCATAAAGGCGTGCCTTGAGAGCAACTCACGCGAGTGGGGCGTTATAAAGCAGCGTGTCAAGGACGACGTTGGCGATTATCTCTGGCAGATGACGAAACGCAACCCAATGATTTTGCCTGTGATACAGGAGATATAGTTACAAATTTCTGTGCGGAGACTGCTTTTTTAAGCTGTCTCCGCGTTTTTGCTCTTGTTTATGCCATGCCAATTATGATATACTATATCATATTATTTTTCCTACTGTTTGCGCCGTTCATCGGCTGAGGGGAGTGGCAATGTACAACAGATTTAGGCTTTATACGCCTGTTATCAGCATTTTGATGTTGCTTAGTGCAGTTTTGGTGCTATTGTCGCCTTTTTTTAACAAGACTTTGTTTTATATTGGCGTGGCAATAACGCTTGTCACGTTTGCGGTTGTGCTGCTTTTGCTGCGCAGAATCGGCGTGAGAACACGCTCAATGCTCAAGGAAATTGGCCGAGGAATCGAGGCTACAGGCGAGGGCGAGTTCATTGATTTTCCCATGCCTGTTCTCACAATATACGATAACAGTGAGATTATTTGGTATAACGAACTTGCGGCGACGCTTGTGTTTCGCGGTCGCGATATGCGCGGCGAGGACATCTCGGAGGTTTTTCCGCAGCTTGATATTTCGGAAAAATCACCACCACTTGGCCATGATATTTCCCTTGATGACCGAAGATTTACGGCTTTTGTGTCGCGCTCGGTGAAAGCGGGGCAAAAAATTGCGGTGGTCTACTTGATAGAAGATACCGAGATTAAGCGCGACGCCGAAGAATATAAGCTTACTAAGCCTTCAATAGCAGTGATTGTGGTGGATAATTACGAAGAGATGATGCAGGATTTAA
Organism: Oscillospiraceae bacterium; assembly: GCA_031554155.1. Taxonomy (GTDB): domain Bacteria; phylum Bacillota; class Clostridia; order Oscillospirales; family Ruminococcaceae; genus WRAV01. The sequence continues at coordinate 2,663 of JAVBKH010000040.1, read as the reverse complement.
AGGACGGCGAACGTGCCCAAATTCTTAGCGGAATTGAAAATACTATTGTCACGTACGTGAACTCCAACAGCGGATTTGTTACGCGTGTTTCGCGTGACCGATTTGTCGCAATTTTTGAAGAGCGTGGAATGCAAAGTATATTGCAAAACAAATTTGATTTGCTTGACCGTGTGCGCACTCAATTTGCGGGAGAAAAAATCAGCGCAACGCTTTCAATCGGAGTTGGGCGTGACACAAAAAATCTTGCAGAAGCCGAAAGTTTGGCTAAACAGGCACTTGACATGTGCCTTGGACGTGGCGGAGACCAAGCCGCCATAAAAACTCAAAATGGCTACGAATTTTACGGTGGTATATCCAAGGGGATTGAAAAGCGAACAAAAGTCAAGACGCGAATTATCGCAAGCGCGCTTGGTGAGCTGATTGAGTCAAGCTCAAACGTTATCGTCATGGGCCACCGCTTTGCTGACTTGGATTGCCTTGGTGCGGCAGTTGGTATGTTTAAGTCTGTGCTCGAGATGCGAAAACCATGTGTCATCTGCATGAATCGCGAAAAAAACCTTGTGCGACCGATAATCGAGCGAATGCTGCAAGGTAGTTACACCGAAAATGATTTTGTTGATGCTGATACAGCAAAAAGCTTAATAACCGACAAAACACTCCTTATCGTTGTGGACACCCACGTCCCAGGTGTGCTTGAAAGCGAAGCTGTTTATCGCGCTTGCAAGCATGTGGTTGTCATCGACCACCACCGAAAGCTTGTGCAGTACATCGACAATGCCGTGATTTTTTACCACGAACCATATGCTTCCTCTGCCTCCGAAATGGTGGCCGAGCTTGTGCAATATTTGCCCGTTCACCCGCAAATCACAAAAACCGAAGCGGAGGCCATGCTTGCAGGAATTATGCTTGACACCAAGAATTTCGCGCTTAGAACAGGCGTGCGTACCTTTGAAGCCGCAGCATATTTAAGGCGGCTTGGTGCAGATACAGTTGAAGTTCGCAAGCTTTTTGCCTCCACAATGGAATCGTTTCAGCACAAATCTAACATTGTCTCCAATGCCGAAATTTACGGAAATTGTGCGATTGCAGCGTCCGATTATCAGTTTGACGGAATAAAAATGGTTGCGCCACAAGCCGCAGACGAGCTTATGAATATTGAGGGAGTCAAGGCCTCCTTCGTGATTTTCTGCTCGGACGGCAGCGTGAACGTCTCTGCGCGCTCTATGGGCGACCTAAACGTGCAGGTTATCATGGAAAAACTGGGCGGCGGCGGCCACCACACAATGGCGGCGGCGCAGTTCCCCAACGAAAGCGTGGAAAACATCAGAAAGGTTGTCATGGAAGCCATTGACGACTACAAAGCTTCCCTTGTCGAAGTGAAAAATTAATATAAACATAACATATTTAGGAGATGCAGCATGAAAGTTGTTTTAAAACAAGATGTTCAAGGTAGCGGCAAAAAAGGCGATATTGTCAACGTTTCTGACGGTTACGCCAAGAATTTTCTTTTCAAAAAGGGCCTAGCGACTGAAGCTACAACCCAAGCACTAAACGAAATCAACACAAAAAAAGCAGCAGATGCACACAAAATTCAGCTTGAAGTTGATGCCGCAAAAGCTTTAGCAAGTGAACTTCAAGGCAAGACTATCAAGGTGCCTGCAAAAGGTGGCGAGAATGGCAAGCTTTTTGGCTCTGTAACATCTAAAGAAGTTGCAGAAGAAATCAAAAAGCAGCTTGGGCAAGACATTGACAAGCGCAAAATCTCCCTTGAAAGTGAGATTAAAAAATTCGGCACATATACCGCCGAAATTAAACTGCAACACAGCGTGGTAACAAGCGTTTTTGTAATGGTGGGAGAGGAATAGCTCCATGGCGGACTACAACAGCTACGCAGCCGTGACTGCCGATATGGACCTGCCGTTTAACCTCGAGGCCGAGCAGTCGGTGCTTGGGGCTGTTCTTGTCGACTCCGCTTGCATTGCACAGGCGCTAGAAATTCTAAGACCAGACAGCTTTTTTCGCCCCGAAAACTCCGCAATATTTGACATAATGATGCGGCTTTTTGCAAGCGCACAGCCTGTCGATTTTATAACGGTTTTAGAGCTTGTGCAGCAGGAAAGCGTGTTCGAGTCACAGTCTGACGCTAAGCTTTATTTAGCGCAGCTTATTCAAATTGTACCATCGACTGCAAATATTGCAGCTTACTGCAAAATCGTTAAGGAAAAACATGACGTGCGTGCGCTAATTTTGGCGGCGCGTGAAATTATTGACGACTCCAGAGACGGTGCAGCCGACGCGCAAACCTTGATGGACAGCGCAGAACAAAAAATTTACGACATTCGCCAAGGCCGCGACGGTACAAAGCTCACACGAATTGACGCGATTTTGCTAGATATTTACGACAAACTGCAACGTCTTTCTGGAGATGAGCGGGAAAAATATATAGGCACGCCCAGCGGATTTGCGGGATTAGACCGCATAACGACAGGCTTAAACAAATCCGACCTTGTGCTGATTGCAGCGCGTCCTGGTATGGGCAAGACGTCGTTTGCGCTTAACATTGCAACGAATGTTGCGCTGAAAGCTCACAAAAAAGTTGCAGTCTTTTCTTTGGAAATGAGCAAGGAGCAGCTTGTAGAGCGTATTTTGTCCAGTGATGCACT
>JAVBKH010000001.1:0-4284 GCA_031554155.1 Oscillospiraceae bacterium | reverse complement strand
CGCCCAAGGGTTGTTTTGGCAAGCAAAAACCAGAATGCAAAAGCGAGGATTGCGTAGAAAAAGATTTGCAAGGGTATGCCCAGAATGTCAGTTGTACCAAGCCATTCACTTGCAGGGTATGTGTAAACGCTGTCGCCTTTTGATATGCTTCTTGCAATACCCATGTAGAGGTACATAGTTGCAAGCGTGGTAACAAGCGGAGATATTTTTAGCTTTGCAACAAGTAATCCGTTGAACATTCCGCAAGCAGCTCCAGTTATAATACTGGCGAAAAATCCCGCTGTTGAGCCGTGGGTTGAAGCTATCATTCCGCCCATCATTGCCGAAAGTACCAGTGTTGAGCCAACGGAAAGGTCAATCCCGCCTGTTATTACAATTAGCGTAACGGCAAGCGCCATCATGCCAATTTCAACAATGTTCCTCAACATTACCCCGATTAAATAATCGAAGGATAAAAAAACGTTATTTATACTTGCAATTCCAATGAACAAAACGACCAAGATTATTAGTAGCGCCGTGTTAAAGGTAAATCTAAACTTTTTCATGCGACTTTACCTCCAAGAATTGCAGCGCTCGGTTTCTTTTTGCGCAAATGTTGAAATGCTCCCGCGACAACCGCAATAATTATTATTGCACCCATTATCGCGTCAGACCAGTCAGAACTGATTCCAAGATAGTTGATGGCGGGAGATATAACAGACAAGACCGCCGCGCCAAAAATTGTACCAAGGATTTTTCCGCTGCCACCGCTAACGCTCGTTCCGCCCAAAACAACGGCTGCAATAAAGGTCATTTCCAGACCGCTGCCCATTGTGGTTGTAACACGTTGGCTTGCTGTGGCAATTATAGTCGCTGATACTCCAAAAAGAGCACCTGCAATTACATAGGCTATAATTATAATCTTTTGCACGTTTATTCCAGAAAGTCTCGCAGCTTCTTGGTTATTGCCAACGGCATAGACTTTCTTGGAAAATCTCGAATATTTCATGAATAGTAAGGCAGCAATGGATATCGCGAGCATCATCAAGACGCTGAACGGTATAACGCCAAACAGCTTTGCTTTAAATGCAAGCCACGTAAAGCTTGTGGGCAAATCGTAAATCGAGCCTTCTACAAGCAGTGGCAAAACACCAGAAAAAAGCTGCGCGGTTGCAAGAGTTGCAACAATTGCAGGAATTCGAAACTTTGTGACAAACAAAGCATTAATTAGGCTTAGCAAAGCACCGATTATCATTGCAGCGGGCAAAAGTACAACAAGCCCAACGCCAAGTTTGCCAAGTGCCGCAATTGAAAGGCATATCACTGAAATCAATGCGCCTGCTGATACGTCAATGTTTGAAGTTAGAATTATCAGATTCATTCCGATTGCAGCAATAAGCACATAACTAAAGCGGTTTAGCAGACTCATAACATTATTTGTATCATAGAATCCCTTTGCAAATATTCCAAGCAGCAGCAAGATTGCCGCCAAGAATAGTCCAAGATACACTTCAGCCGTTAATGAATTCTTTTTTATCATGCGCTAACACCTGCCTGTTTTTCTGACGCTAAGGCCACACGAAGAATTTCCTCCTGCGAGAAATTATCTCGATTAAAGCAACCCTCGATTGTGCCGTCCTTCATGACATAAATGCGGTCACACATTCCTATTAATTCTGGCAGCTCGCTTGAAATCATCAAGATTGTGAGGCCTGATGCCGCCATCTTGCTTATTATTTTATGTATTTCTGCCTTTGCGTTAACGTCGACTCCGCGTGTCGGTTCATCTAAAATAAGTAGCTTAGGGTTAAGCGCAAGCGCCTTGCTTACCGACACCTTTTGTTGATTTCCTCCGGACAAATTTGTCACAAGAAAATCTGCATTAGGAGACTTAATCCCAACATTTTTGCGCATATCATCAGCTACCTTGTATTCGCTGGCTTCGTCCATAACTCCGTGAGTGGAAAGCTTATCAAGCTGTGCCATTGCAATATTGTTCTTTATGTTCATGTCGAGGATAATTCCGTACTTGCCCCTATCCTCCGAAACATACACAACACCCTGTTCCATAGCACTGCGATAGTTTTTAAAGCTTACGGGCTGTCCATCAAGATTTATTTCGCCGCTGCGGCGAGGCGCAAGCCCACAAATAGTAAGCGCTAGCTCTGTGCGGCCAGAGCCTGCTAAGCCCGCAATGCCTAAAATCTCGCCTTTGTTTATGCTAAAATTAACGTCGCGTAAAAATCCACGGTCGTAAAGTCCCTTTACTGAAAGCAATTCCCCGCCGACTTCGACATTAGTTTTAGGATAATAGTCGCCCATATTTCTGCCTACCATATCCGCAACGAGTTCATCTTTGTTTGTATCGGTAATATTGCGGGTTGAAATGTATTTTCCGTCACGTATTACGGTTACACGGTCACAAAGCGAAAAGATTTCTTCAAGACGATGGCTTATGTAAACTATGCCTACACCTTCGGAGCGAAGAGTCCTAATAATTCCAAAAAGTGCGTCAACTTCCTGCTGTGTCAGCGATGCTGTTGGTTCATCAAGAATCAGAATTTTAGATTTAAACGCCAACGCCTTTGCAATTTCAACCATCTGCTTTTGCGCCATACCAAGGTTCTTAATTTTTTCGTCCTTGGATATTGTAATATGCAAGCGCTTGAATATTACAGCCATTTGTTCCGCCATCACCTTGTAGTCGAGCACCGTTATAGGTCCAATCTTTTTTGTATACTCTCGTCCAAGAAAAAGATTTTCTAAAACGGTCATTTCCTCAAACAGGCTAGTCTCTTGATATATTATAGCTATGCCCTTGGCAAATGCGTCGTGCGGGTTATGCAGCTTTTCTTCTTTCCCGCTTATGTTGATTACGCCTTCTTCTGGGGTGTAAACACCTGTAACTACTTTCATCAGAGTGGATTTTCCTGCTCCATTTTCTCCGCAAATCGCATGAACTTCTCCCATTTTAAGGTCAAAATTCATGTCGCTCAAGGCTGCTACTCCAGGAAAAGTTTTTACAATCCCAGTTAAGCGCAGAATCTCATTGCCCATGTAATCGCTCCTTGTCCACTTGCAGATTTGTTACGGGAGTGATCAGCTAAAAGAGCTTAGGTTGCACCCCGTATTATAATTATTTCTATTGTCTAATCTTGATTATATATTAAATGATTAAATAATATATTGATTAAACAAATTATTTTATGTAAAATTCAAACAGTTTAGCTATTTACTAAATATCAAGCATATTTTATCATGTTGTTTAATAGTTTGCAATAATATTTAAATTATTCTAGTGTATATGATGTATAAAAGATTGTTTGTTAATTGACAATCTATTCGAAAGATGGTAGAGTTAATCTGTATATACCAAATATTGGACTAAACAGATTTCGATAAAGGGTGGGCGTGCCATGGACAATTTTAGAATACTGGAAATAAAGCAAAGTATATTTGACAACAACGACAAGCAGGCCAATTTGTTGAGAGATGAATTAAGGTGCAAAAAGACGTTTTTGCTGAATCTGATGTCATCTCCCGGTGCAGGAAAAACGAGCACACTTGTTAAAACTATTCACGGCTTAAAGGACGAGTTTAGCATAGGCGTAATGGAAGCAGACATCGATTCCGATGTTGACGCGCGCCGAATTTCCGAGACAGGCGCCAAGGCAATTCAGTTGCATACTGGCGGAATGTGCCATTTAGACGCTTCAATGACAAAGCAAGGACTTGATGGACTTAATATTGATGGCATTGACCTTGCGATATTGGAAAATGTCGGCAACTTGGTGTGCCCTGCGGAGTTTGACACGGGTGCTTCAAAAAACGCCATGATACTAAGCGTGCCAGAGGGCGACGACAAGCCACTCAAATATCCCTTGATGTTCACGATTTCAAGCGTATTGCTTATAAATAAAATTGATACTCTCCCCTACTTTGATTTTGACCTAGAAGCCTGCAAAGAACGTGTGTTAAAGCTTAATCCAAGCATAAAGATAATACCTATATCTGCAAAAACTGGGCAAGGCATTGACGAATGGTTAGATTGGCTTCGCTTTGAAGTTAGAAGCTGGAATATGGGGGATAAGTGAGCATGGCAACAAAGGAAAAAGTTTTAGAATTTGCCAACAAAGTGAGCAGAAAAAAGAAAGGCGCAAAAGATTATTTAACCGCAAATGACCCCGAATACAGAATCTTAGAGCCTGTGGTCACAGATGAAATGGCAGAGGTTGCACTTTGCTTGCAAATGCGCACGCCCATGAGCGCGGCGGAAGTCGCAGAGCTGTGCGGAAAATCCCAAGA
>JAVBKH010000097.1:0-7927 GCA_031554155.1 Oscillospiraceae bacterium | reverse complement strand
CCTCGATTGAGTCATCGACACAGCTTACTTCTGCCGCGTGTCTTATGTCGTCAATACTGTGATGGGGCGACAACGACGCGATATTTTCCTTGATTGTGCGCGAATAAAGAAACGGCTCTTGCAGCACAATGCCGATGTTTTTGCGCAACCAACCACGCTTGTAGCTCGAAATATCTGTGCCGCCAATTGTGATTTTGCCGTTGCCTAACTCTAAGTCGTAGAGCCTTAAAAGTAAGTGGGCAATTGTAGTTTTTCCCGAGCCTGTGCCGCCCAAGATTCCCAAGGTCTTGCCTTTTTCAATGGTGAAGCTCACGTTTTCGAGAGTGGGGATAGTGTCATAGGCAAAGCTTACGTTGTCGAACACGATGTCGCCGTCAATGGGGGATTCAAGCGCCTTTGGCGAATCTTGCTCTGCGGGAGTCTCAAGCACTTCGCGAAGTCTGCCCATAGAAACGCCAGTCTTGCTTGCCTCGGAAAGAATGCGGCCAAGTCCGCGAACAGGCCATATTGTCATGGAATTGTACGACAAAAACACGATGAATTCTCCAACTGTCAATTTGCCGTTGACAGACTGAAACACGCCGACAAGGCATATTGTTATCATTTGCGAGGCTGTCAGCAAATCACTTGCCGACCACTAAAAGCTCAATAAATTGCCAAGTTTAACCCAAAGCTGCGAAAAGCCCTCGTTTGCCTCTTGAAAGCGGTCAACCTCGTATCTTTCGCGGCCAAATGCGCGAACAACACGCACACCCGTCAAGTTTTCCTGCGCAACGGATAGCAACTGGCCTTCGGCTTCATCGGCTGCAAGAAACCTGCTTGATACTTTTTTCAAAAAAACAAACGAGTACGCAAGCATCACGGGAATGAACGAAAACGACGCAAGCGCCATTGCCCAGTTCATGGAAAAAAGTATACTATATGCGATAGAAACAAGCAAAATTGTGCGAACCATCTCGGGCAGTTGGTTTAAAATAAAGTTGCGCACAACATCAACGTCCGATGTGCAGCGCTGAATAATATCGCCTGTTTGGATTTTTAAGTGCCATGAGTAGGGTAGACGCTGAATGTGCGAATAAAGTGCGTCGCGCAAGCGTTTGACCAAGCCTTCGGAGCTAACTGCGACGAAGCGGCCGCGCAAAAAATTGCTGATGCCGCCGACTGCTGAAACAAGCAGCACAACGCCGCCCATAAGCAGAATATTATTTCGGAGATACTCTACGCCGCCGATATCTCGCACAAGGTTTTGCACAAATTGCGGCTGTGTCATCGGCAAGTTGCCGACCACGCTGTCAACCACAAATCTAATTATTTGCGGCACAGTGTAGCTGCTGATAATCACGATAATCATAAAAAAGATGGAGCTGGCATACAAAAATCTGCCACCTTTTGAAAACTGCCATAAAAGCTTTAGTGTTGCCGTTTTTGGCTTCTTTTGCATGATATTCCCCCCATAAACACGAATATGTATATTTTAGCATAATAAAGCGATTTTGTAAAGAAAAACGATTAGGCGTTGGCCTAATCGTTTTTATCGTCTTCTTTATCAAGATTTTCAAGCGCATATTTGCAACATTGCAAAACAAGTGTGTTAAACGATATTCCTCTATCTTGAGCAAGCTTGCCTAACTGAAAGTGTAATTTTTCAGTAAAACGTATGGTCATTGGCTTGTCCGCATTTTTGAAGCCGCCAGAAACTTTAAACAATATAACCACCCTCTAACTATTAATATAACCAATTTTAGTTATAATTATGGTTATATTTTATAACCATAACAGTTGAATTTTATTTTATTTAGTGATATACTATGTTAAAGTGAGGTGTAAATATGTTAAACTATGAGAAAACTTTTAGTGAATTTATTGACGGCAAAGAATACGACAAGGCAAGCGACGCACTGCTTTTGCTTGTTAGAGCGGCATTTAAAGCGGGTTGGCTTGCAGCAGGCGGGAAAGAACCAGTTTACCAAATAATGGATGTTTCAAAAAAATGTAAAAAAAACGAGAACTAGTATTGACCAGCTCTCGTAAATGTATTAATATAAGTCTATTCCAAAAGCATCATTTTAGCGCATTTGTAAATATCACCACAGCCTAGCGTAATCACAAGGTCATCTTCAGTCGCTCGCCTCATTACATACTGCTCAATTTCCTCAAATGTGGGAAACCAGACTGAACCTGGAATTAGATTCGCTAAATCTTGCGTGTAAATGTTGTAGGTGTTTTCCTCTCGTGCTCCCATAATTTCGCTCATTACTACGTGGTCTGCAATGCTCAAAGCATCTGCAAAATCCTTTAGTAAAATAGCGGTTCGCGAGTAGGTGAACGGTTGGAATACCGCCCAAACCTTTTTGTAGCCCATGTTCATCGCAACCTCAAGCGTAGCCTTTAGTTCGGTGGGGTGGTGAGCGTAGTCGTCAACGATGGTGACACCGTTTTTGTAGCCCAAAACCTCGAATCGTCTGCCAGCACCAGTAAAGCCTGGAACGGCGTGGGTGAGATGTGCGGGTGAGCAGCCGACCTCAATGGCAGCAGCGCAAGCCGCAAGCGTGTTGAGGATATTGTGTCTGCCTGGAATGTTAAGCTCTAGCTTGGCGATTTTTTTACCAGACCGCATGAGAACAAAGGTGGATTTTGTAGGAGAAAGGGACGTGATTTTGTCAGGATAATAGTCATTTTCAGTACCAAAGCCAAATGTAATAATTTTTTTTGATTTATTTAGGCCCAGTATGGCTTGCAAAGAATTTTGGTCGTCACCGTTGACGATAATGGTTTTAGTGGTTTTTTGGGCAAATTTGCGAAACGAGGCTATAATGTTCTCAAGGGTTTTGAAGTACTCGAGGTGGTCCTCGTCAATGTTGAGGATAATCGAAATATCGGGGCAAAGCTTCAAAAATGTGTCTTGATACTCACAAGCTTCGCAGGTCATGATTTCACTTGCGCCAGCGCGACCATTTCCGCCAATCATCGGCAGCTTGCCGCCAATAACAGCAGTCGGGTCTTTGTCTGAATTAATTAAAATTTGCGTAAGCAACGCTGTGGTACTGGTTTTACCGTGAGTTCCACTGACGCAAATGCAATTTTTAAACTGATGCGTGATAAACCCAAGCATATCCGCGCGTTTTACTACAGGAATTTTAGCAGCCTTAGCAGCTACAATTTCGGGATTTTTGCGGTTGATTGCCGCAGAGTAAACGAGCATGTCTGCACCCTCGATGTTATTTGCATCGTGGCCCAGATACACCTTTATACCCATGTTGCGTACAAGACTTAACGTATCGCTTTCATTATTATCTGAGCCCGAAATAGTGAAGCCTCTGCTCTGCATTATTTGCACAATCGGGAACATTCCCGAGCCGCCTATTCCAACAAAATGCAACCTTGGTGAGGAATTTAACGTTTTCTTGTTTAACATGGTAGTCTCCTATCAAGCAGATTACGCCGCTTAAATGTTGCAAAGTTTTGACATAAGGTCATTATAGCACATAATGGAATTTTTATCTATTCCATTATATTGTTTAAAAACAGAAAAATATATACGATTATGCAATTTTGTACTATTTTGGTAAAGAATTGTGGTTTTGCATAAAACCAAGCCTTTGCAAAATAATATATCTAGCATTGAAATCAAGACAATTTTAGGAGGAACAACTTTGAATATCACTGATATTAGAATACGCCGCACCTATCAAGATATGAGACTAAAGGCTTTAGTCTCAATTACCGTTGACCACGACCTTGCAGTTCACGATATAAAAGTTATCGAAGGACCAGAAAGACTTTTCGTCGCAATGCCCAGCCGCAAAGACGATAACGGCACTTTCCGCGATATAGTCCACCCAATTACGCCAGAGGCAAGGCAGTCAATTGAGACCAAAATTCTCACTGCATACCAAGAACACATGGACAAAATGAAAGCCACAAACGAAAGCCATGACGACGACGCGGCAGACGAGCCACAGGAGTAAGTCTTGGCAAAACAGCCTATATAAACATTATGCGATGTGTAAAGATTTTAGTCTTTACACATCGCATTTGATTTAACTAAATATTTTTGCGTAAATTCAGTCTGAATCTGCGTCTGCTTGTGGTCGGTCGGTCATTCATCGCTTTTTCGTAAACGCCCACCATGTAATTTGCAAGGTCGGCAGAGCCACGTGATTCAACAGAGCTAATTACTTTTCTCTCAAGCTCTGCACGGTCTTTTGGTGCAAGGTCACGGATTTCTCTGATTCGTGCGGCCATTTCCTCCTGTGTTTGGAAATGGTAGCCGTTAACTCCGTCTTCAATCTGGTCGGCATTCATCTCGTCGTAGCGCTGCAAAACAGGCAAACCGCTTGCCATGCCCTCAAGCATGGAAATTGAGTTCATCTCTGAAAGGGAAGCCGTCGCGTAAATATCGCAGGCAGCAAAACATTCTGGTATTTTATCGTGCTTAATAAGGCCTGTAAACGTAACCATATCTTGAATTTTTAGGCCTTCTGCCAAAAGCTCAAGGGACGCTTTGTCTGGCCCTTCACCTATGATGATTAGATGCGCGTTGTCCTCGCGGGTTATTGTGTTTGCCCAAAATTCAAGCAAAACGTCTACACTTTTTTCTTTGCCAAGTCGTCCAACAAAGCAAACTATGGTTTTGTTTTGTGAAATGCCATATTTTGCTCGAAATTCATTTTTTGCACTTTCGCTGATTTTTGTCGGGTCAAAAGAATCCAAGTCGATTGAATTTGGGATTAAGCTTACGTCCTTGCTCACGCCTATTCTCTTGAAGTATTCCTCGCATTTTTGCGAAGGGCCAGTCAGCGCAGTTGCAGTTTTTGCGATAAATTTTTCGTATTGGTGCGAAACTTTTGTCGCTGCGCCAAGCAAAAGTTCTGGCGCAATGTAGTAAATATATTGGTCGTAGACCGTGTGAAGCGTGTAGACAAGCGGTTTGTTCTGCAATTTTGATGCGAGCAAGCCCGAAAGTCCTATTCCGAATTCGTGGTGAATATGAATTATGTCGGGGTTAAAGTCAGCAATCATGCGCTGACGCTTGCGGCTAATAGGTGTTGCCACTCCAAATCCGTAAAACTTTTTTACCTCTGTTGCGGGGCAGTGAAGAACTCCATCTTCAATATAATGGTGTTTGCAGTGCTTGTCCGCCGTAACAATAAGAACTTCGTGACCAAGCTTCTCAAGGCCGTTGCGCAAAGTTTTTACATGTGCGGCAACGCCATTGGTGCTTGGAAAGTATGTTTCCGTAAATAATGCAACCTTCATAATAACTTTTCCGCCATTTCGTATATTTTGATTAAAGCTTAGCCTAAATATAATACCAAATTAGCTATAGTTAGTCAACTAAACAAGATTGTCAGTTCAAGTAAACAATAGAAAAGTTAAATTTTTTTGGCATTTTAATTAAAAAAGATTAAAATATCAATTATATTTGAAGTATGGTTAAAATTGAGGTATAATTAACATGGTTTAAATAAAAGTAGAGGGGATTGCTTATGAGCAACCAATTTTCCGTAAAATTATCAAAAATTATAAGCACGCATAGTCTTGAGGAAATTTACATGCCGTGTGATGCCTCGGAAATCGAAATTCGCTCCCTTGAGGTAAGTCGGCCTGGCCTGCATCTCACAGGCTTCTTTGATTATTTCGACAGTATGCGAATTCAGATTTTTGGAACAACAGAAATTGCTTACCTTGAGCAATTTTCCCCAGAAAAGCGAAAAGAATGTATTGACAGCTTTTTTTCGCATAAGCCAGTTGCCGTCGTAATTACGCGCAGCATGGACGTTCCCGAAGTCATGCTTGAAGCCGCAAAGCGCTACGGCTCACCAGTTTTGCGCACAAGCGTCATGACTTCCGAGTATATGTCCACCCTCATTTCAATGCTTAATGTTGAGCTTGCGCCGCGCGTCACGCGTCACGGTGTACTTGTTGAGGTTCACGGCGAGGGTATTCTCATAGTCGGCGAAAGTGGCGTAGGTAAAAGCGAAACAGCCATGGAGCTTGTCAAGCGCGGTCACCGCCTAATAGCGGACGATGCCGTCGAAATTCGCAGAGTCTCGACAAAAACACTTGTAGGCAGCTCGCCAGAAAATATTCGCCATTTCATGGAGCTTCGCGGCATTGGTATTGTGAACATTCGCCGCATTTTTGGTATCGGTGCAGTCAAAGTCACACAACAAATTGACATGATTATTCAGCTTGAGCAATGGGACCAGAAAAAAGTCTACGACCGTATGGGAATTGACAACGAGTACAGTGAAATTTTGGGCAATAGAGTGCCATCTGTAACTATTCCTGTAAAGCCTGGTCGAAATCTCGCCATTATAATTGAGGTTGCTGCCATGAATAACAGGCAGAAAGAAATGGGCTACAACTCCGCCCAAGAGCTGCTAAACAAGCTTGGTATGCTTGAAGAAATACCCGAAGAAAAAAAGACCCTAAGTTGGGACGAATAAGAATTTAACTGGAGATTTTTTTAAGATGAATATTATCGCAGACACTCACACGCACACTCTTGCAGTTGACCACGCCTACAGCACGCTTGCTGAAAATGTTGCAGCTGCAAAAGCGAAAGGCCTTGCAGCTATCGCGATGACCGAACATTCACCCTCAATGCCTGGTGCGCCGTCTTACTTGCATTTTACAAGCATAAGAATGGTTCCGCGTGAAATCGACGGAATTGTGATATTAAAAGGCATTGAAGTGAATATTATGGACTATGATGGTGCTCTTGACTTTGAAGATTGTGACTTAAAACGGCTTGATTGGGTAATTGCCTCAATGCACACGACAAATATTAAGCCTGCAACAATAAAGGAACATACGCGCGGTTGGCTTGCTGTAGCCAAAAATCCAAATGTAGACGTTATTGGCCATTGCGGTGACGGCCGCTACGAATTTGAAATTGACACCGTGTTAAAGGCATTCAAAGAGTACAATAAAATCGTGGAAATAAACTCGCATTCATTCGGCACAAGGCCAAATACCGAGGAAAACTGCTTAAAAATAGCAAAACGCTGCGCTGAGCTTGAAATCCCAATTGTTGTCAGCTCTGATGCTCACCACGCAAGCCGAATCGGAGATTTTGCAAAGTCAATTGATATTTTAAAAGCCGTCGATTTTCCCGAACATTTGGTGCTTAACGCGGACAAAGACCGCTTTTTTGCGGCAGTTGATGCAATAAAAAAATTGAGGTAGGGGATTTGATGAGCCTTCAGCAGTTTAAAGGCTTTCTTGAAGACAATGACATAATATTCCATGAGAACGAGCCACTTTCCGAGCACTGCACATTTGCAATTGGTGGCGCAGCAGCATTTTTTGTAGAGCCTGCAAACGAAGAGCAGGTGTCTAAAGTCATCATTGAGGCAAAAAAACTTGGAATTAAGTATTTCGTCCTTGGTAACGGCTCAAACGTTTTGTTCTCCGACGATGGCTATAACGGCATGATTATCCACCCACGCCACGGCTTCACCGATATTCGACTAATTGATGACTGCACAATCGAATGCGAAAGCGGAGCGACAATCAAGGATTTGACAAAGTTTGCCTTGGGCAATTCGCTCACTGGCCTTGAGTTTGCCTATGGCATTCCTGGCAGTGTGGGCGGCGGCGTTTATATGAACGCAGGGGCTTATGACGGCGAGATGAAGAACGTTTTAACCGAGACTTTTCACATTGATGAAGATGGCAAGCTTGGAAGCTTCACAGGCGAAAATATGGCTTTGAGCTATCGACACAGCGCTTATACCGAAAAAAATTACATCATAACTAAATCGCATTTCGCTCTGCAAAAAGGCAATTTTGCTGAAATTAAAAATAAAATGGACGACTTTATGTCACGCAGACACGACAAGCAGCCGCTTGAGCTGCCAAGCGCGGGAAGTACGTTCAAACGGCCAAAAGACGGCTACGCTTCGGCATTAATTGACCA
>JAVBKH010000160.1:0-5724 GCA_031554155.1 Oscillospiraceae bacterium | reverse complement strand
CGTGCCCTTAAACTCACTAATTTCAAGCAAAATTTTTAATAATAGCCAAACTGCTTATGAAACTATGTCAAACATTTTTGTACCGATATTTAGCTGTGCGGTATGCGGGATGTTTACGAAGGTACGCACTGCTTATTGGAGGCGCGCAAGCGCTGTGATGCGGTGGGGCTGGGCAGTTTTATGCGCTATCTTTTTTTGTGCTTTTGGTTTTCTCTTTTATTTTTCCACAAACTTTAATCAAGTGCTTCAAAATCCAATGCAAATATATTTGATGCTAATGGTTACTGTTTCTATAATTCTTTTGACCATTTCCTTTGATTTTTCATTAAAGCAAAACGAAGATAAGCTTGCGCAAGTCGCATTTAACTCGCAGATTGAACAATATAAATTAAGGTTTTCTCAGCTAAATGAACAGCAGCAAAGCCTTAGAAAATTTAGGCACGATTCAAATAACATGATTACTACGATACAAGGGCTTGCAGAGCAAGGCAAGACCAACGAACTCTTGCAAATGATTTACAGTATGCGCAACGACTTAATGCCAATAACCGAAATTGCTTACACATATGTGCCGTCAATTGACGTTATCATTAACGCAAAAAAAATGCAAGCGAGCGAAGGGAATACTAAATTTGATGTACATGTAGGTGCAATGTCCGAGATAATAGTAAACCCACTATTTGTAAACATTGTTCTAAGCAATGCGCTTGATAACGCGCTTGAAGCGTGTAACGAGCTAGAACATGACAAAATCATCTCGCTAAATATTAAGATGGACGGCGATTATTTGCACATCAAACTTGTGAATACATCTCCACCCAGAATTCCTGATGAAGCTGGCATGTTCAATTCTACAAAGCAAGACGCCCAAAATCATGGTCATGGGATTGTCTCAATAAAAAGTCTTGTTGAAAAATGCGACGGTCAAATGGTTTGCAACTGTTCGGATGGAATTTTTACATTTGTTGCTATGCTCAAGAACGAATAGATTGCGCAAACCCGTCCACTGCTGAAAAGCGATGGACGGGTTTATGTATTGACTGCCGTTAAGATGAATAATGCGCTTGAAGTTCTTCAAATGTGAAACGCTCCGCTACTCGGTCAAAATCGAGAGTATACTGTTTCTTTTTGTTAATAGAAACCTCTATTTTTTTAACATCTGTACTTGAGATAACTTTTCTAATTAAAATGCCAGAGCTAGATGTAATAAAATTAACAGTAAGCATATGGTCGCCAGGAGTAAGTAAAATACCTTTTTTATTTTTTTGCACAAAAAAGTCTGGTTTGTTGCCGTCCACATCAATTACTTTCATTTCTTCACTGGTAAGCCCCAATTTAAACGGCAAAAACACATGTGCTGCATCTGGATGCATTGCTAAAAAATCGTGTTCACTATTTTTTAGCTTTTTCCTTTTAACAGCACTGACAACAATCGCAAAGACAATAAACCCAACAAAAAGATAGCTATAACCCGCTATAGAGCCCGTGAAAAAAATTTCAAAGAATCGGCTGAGCATTACATCTTCCCTTTCTTGGTTGCTTGCAATTTGATTGGTGCGTCATTGTCTATGCCCAAATCGGCCAATATTTCCTCAAACTGACCCTGCCCAAGCAGCTTTAAATTAATGCAAATCTCTTTATTATTGCCAGTAACTTTAGGTGCTTTGATGTACAAAGTACAATAGCTTCCCTCTTTTATTACGCTGCTATTTAGATTAAACTTATGCTTGACTTTGCTTCCTGTGTATACAGTTAGACATTCGCTGTCCACAGTGACACGCATGTTTTTTTCCCTTTTGGTGGAAAGCAGAGCAATAATGGCAACCACGACTCCAATGGCAATTGATATTGGTATAGATAACTTAAAAACAAATATGCACCCTACACTAAGAGCTGCGCCAAGAACAACCATGTCTACCATTTCTCTAATAACATTGGACCTAACAGGTATATACTCTTTCATAAAGCACCATCCTAATACAAAATCGTTTTGCCTAAACCCTATCCGTATCCCCTTTTCACGTTTTATTATATAATATTATAACACAACAACTGGCATGATACGGTGTAAATATCATGCCAGTTGTTACATTAATATACCACTTGCTACATTTGCATCGTAAAAGTGGTATTTTGCTATGCTACCGATTATACATATATTGGCAGTTTTTTCATTTGCTTTTGTAGCAATTGGAATCATCTCGGCCCCCTATTATTGAGATAGAAAGCCATTTGATGAAGAAAATGTCGCGGCAAAGAGCTGAAACTATTATGCTATCATCGGTGATTACACAGAGAGCAAAATAGCAATACGGCATTATGAAATCTGGGGGGCGCATAAGCCGAAATTACTTGAAAAGTGCCCGACAACGACTAATGAAATCGATCTGAAAATCATTATGGAAGATGGTTTTCCTAGATTTTCCTGCTGGCATTTCACTACGGGGTTGTGGTATGATAATGTACATGTTAAGCAAAATATGCGGTTGCGACAAATTGTAGGAGCGGAAAATGAACGTAAGGCGCGGACTTTTTTCATTTTTTATAATGAAAATCAACAGCCAAATGAAGCTTCAGTTATTTTTTACCCATGTAATAATCGTAATATTGGTGCTGGCTTTGGCAAACGGTATGCTGTATTTTGTGGTTGTGAATACGATAATGGAGAAAACCCGTCAGAGTATGGAGCAACTTAGCAATCAGATTGTCGTAAACCTTAATAATTCGATAAGTGGCCTTGAAAGAATAACCTTTCTTGTAAATTACGAAGAAGACTTGAACGCGCTAATTAACACAATAAATTATAATCCAAACGCATATTTTTCGCGTTTTTCTTCAAAGGAATACAAATCTCTTGACAATTACTTTTTCAATATGATATATTCATTGCCTGAAATCTACGGAGTTTATATTTATACGAAGGACGGAGTAAATATTCTTGCTAGAAACAAGGAACTTCGCGAACACTCGACAAATAAGGTTAACAAAGAGTGGTGGTTTCAAGAGGCAATTAAAAAAAGGGGCGTCAAAACGCTAATCGGCAGACACAAAAATGTGTTCGCGAACGAAACTGCCGACGTTATATCTGTTGTGAGGGCGTTAACCGATTTTAGCAACAACAATATTCTGGGAGTTGTGGTTGTAGACCGTGAGGTTTCTCAACTTGAGAAAACAATCAATGATATTCGAATAGGCAAAAACGGTGCGGTAATCGTTTTAGATAAACAAAACAACTTTGTTTACAGCAACAATGATTCCGTTTACAAAGGAATTGCGGCAAATCCCGAATTTCACAAAAACATCGACATTGAAGGATATCACTCATATTCATGTGGTAACGGTACGGGCAGGCTGTTAGTAACTCAAAACAGTGCTCAAAATACAGGTTGGAAGGTATTGGTTGCGCAACCATATGCAGAAATTTTTAGAGAAATAATTAGGTTTGAGCAATTGTTAGTTATTCTTTTGATTTTATGTCTTGTAATGACTTTTGCAATTTCCGCCTACACTGCGGGAAAAATGTCGGCCAAGCTTAGAAAAATGGAATCTGCAATCGGTGAAGTCGTGGAGGGGAATTTCAATGTGCGTGTCAATGTTGGTGGCAACAACGAAATAACACGACTTGCCTATGGATTCAATTCTATGCTTGACAAAATCAAGCAGCTTATTGAGGTAGAATTCAACGAAAAGCTTCTGCGCAAGGAAGCGGAGCTTAAAATGCTTCAAGCGCAAATAAGTCCACATTTTTTGTTTAACACGCTTGGCTCAATCAAATGCGTTGCAGAAGAGGAAGGCGCAGAAAAAACCGCTAAAATGGTGCAAAATCTTGCAAACCTATTTCGGTACAATATGGGTAAAATCAGCCGAATAGTGACGGTCAGCGAAGAAATAGAACACGCTGGATATTATTTGCAACTTCAGCAATACAGGTTTGAGAATAGGGTTAAGGTCACAATTGAAACTACGCCCGACGCATTGACGGAAAAAATACCGTCAATGACGTTGCAGCCTATTTTGGAAAATGCCTTTGTACATGGCTTTGAAAAAAAGCGAGGAAAATATTCGCTTGTAATTAAGTGCTTTTGTGAAGAAAACCACACCAAAGTGCAGATAATTGACGACGGAATAGGAGTTAGCAAAGAAAAAGCAGAACAAATTGACGCGTTACTTGTCGAAGAAGACGCAAATGTTAACGGGATAGTGGAAAGAAAAATAGGAATATACAACGTTAACACGCGTATAAAGTATTGCTTTGGCGACGAATATGGTTTAAAGTTGCTGCGCAACCCACAAAACGGTGTAACAGTTGAGCTGTTGTTGCCGAAAGAAAATAAAAGCGAGGCAGAAAATGCTAAAAGTTTTGATTGCTGATGACGAAAGTTGGATGAGGAGGTCGGTATTTAACTCGATTGATTGGACTAGCATGGAGCTATCAATCGTAGGCGAGGCGGAAGACGGACTCCAGGCGCTTGAAATTATTGACGCAACAAATCCCGACATTGTTCTGACAGATATAAAAATGCCTGAAATTGACGGAATTGAGCTGCTTAGGCGAAGCATGATAACACATCCTAACACGGCTTTTATTTTTTTTAGCGGATACGACAGCTTCCAATACGCGCAAAGCGCACTGAATCTTGGCGCGGTGGCATACATCTTAAAGCCTTTTGAACGCGAACAGCTTCAAGAAGCTGTTGAAAAAGCAAAGGCGCGAATACTACATGAGAATTCGTTAAAGAACCACGCAAAAACAGTAACAGAAAAGTCGTTGTTTTTTCTGCCTGAAGACGAAAATGCTGATTTCTACGAAAGTCTTGCTGAAAATTTAAAAAAATATATTCGGGAAAATTTTAGCGGCGATGTTAGTCTTGAAGTAATGGCAAGGGAGTTTCATTTTTCGCCGAATTACATTAGCAGAATTTTTAAAACTGAAACAGGCCAGAGTCTTCATGAATATCTGCTTTCGTACAGAATTGAGGCAGCGAAAACTTTGCTAAAAGACGTTCGAAATAGCATTGGAGACGTAGCTACATTGACTGGATATAAAAACAATCCTAAGTATTTCTCAAAAATATTCAAAAAAGTTACAGGAATTACTCCGCAGGAATACATACGAAAAAAATAATAATGTCCCCAACCATGAACAGGTTGGGGGCATTTTGTTTGCATTGTGACGATTATTACTCCAAATTATTGAATATTGTCGTTGAATAATGTTAATTTTCACGATAGAATTTTAATAGTCACTAAATACTATCAAATCAGGAGGATAAAATATGTACAAAAAACTCTTTTCCCTGTCTCTCGTAGCTATTCTTGCGATTAGCATGTTCGTGGGGTGTGGACAATCTGCCCCTGCTTCCCAGAGCAAACCTGCCGAGCAAAGCGCCGCTTCTTCTGAAAAAGCGTCGTCAACACCTGCGTCTTCTGAGGCTGCACCTCAATCCGACGCAAAACTTAACATGATTTATTGGCATCCCGAACAAAAAGACATAATGGAGCAAATCAACCAAAAGTTTACAGAGCAAAACCCTGGAACATCTGTGACACTTGAGCTTGTACCAGGTGACCAGTATGACAAGGTCTTGAAGACAAGACTTCTTTCAGATAACGGCCCAGACGTCTACATGTATTTTGGCTCGCTTGCTTATACTTACGCAAAAGAAGGTCACCTAGCTGACTTGACGAACGAGCCTTTTGCGCAGAATGTAATCGACGCGTACA
>JAVBKH010000246.1:0-3569 GCA_031554155.1 Oscillospiraceae bacterium | reverse complement strand
GGGAATTACCGCCCCGATTGGAGGCGTTGTAACATTTTCGACTGGGGGGAGTTCCACCACTTGAGGCAAATTAATGTAGTCAGCAACGGGAATCGAAAAATACTTGATTGCCGCGAGACCCGCAGCCGCAACAAGCAGAAGCGACACAAACGTTATTGCTATTGCTCTGCCTACACGCCGTTTTTTTGGTTTGGGAGAATCTTCCTTTGTTTCGGTTTGCTCTGTTGTGGTTGGTGCCGTTGCTGGCCCATTTTTATCAAGCAAGGCTGTGGCAACATTTGCCGCAGGTGCTTCCAGTTCAGTGACGGCAGCAAGCTCAACTAAGCTTGGGCTTGTTTCTGCTGTCTCTGCCGTGTGTTCATCGGTAGTGGCAACATCATGGCTTGGCGTCTCGTCCCATTCTAGCTCGATGTGGGACTCTGCGGCTTTTTCATCGGCTTGCGGCGGTTCTTGAGGTGAAATCTGCTCTGCTGCCGAGACTGGCTCTACGTTAGGTTCTGCCGCCATTTTGCCGCAAATAGGGCAAACGTCGTTATTTTCAAGCAATTCTCCATTGCAATGTGGACATATCATTTAAAAATCTCCTATTCACACAGTTTCTACTAACTACATACCTCTAATAAAGCTGTTTATCAGCGCGTTTATGTCCGAAACTACCCACATGCCTGAGTTTGTCATGGTTATGTGGCTGTCGACAAGCTTGTCGCTTAGCATGTTGTATTCTTTTGGGGTTTTGATTACCTCTATGATTACCCCCACTGCCCACTTTGTCTGTTTTTCTTTGGACATGAACAGTAAACTTGGATTTTCCATGGCGCGCCTTTTCACTTCGGCTTCGAGCGCGGGGTATAGAATACTGAAATCGGCGACATCTTGAGTGGTTAGTGTGGCGGTTGCTTGCGTGCCAACAATCTCCGCTCCGCCTACTTTATAGCTTGCCAATTTAAGCCAACTGTCTATGGTTTGCCGCATTTCGTCAACGCTAGGGCCAGAACCAAGCTGCGCTTGAAATAGTTGGGACAATGATTGTGATTTTGCGTTTATTGCGTTTTCAAGATTCGCGCCGTAGTAAGCTTTTAGTTTCTCTATGCTTTCGGCGCTGTAATCGGTGTTTGCGCGGTCGTCTTTCAACATAAGCAAAATTGTGGCTTCAAGTGCGTCGTGTGGGTCGGCGGTGGCGTCAGTTTTCAAGTCCTGCGTTACTGGCTGTTCTTGGACAATATCCTCTGTTCTTGACGGCTCGATGAAATCACCTTCTTTGGTAAACATCACCCAAGGAGGCGTGAAGGTTTTCTCAATCACAAAATCTTCGGCTTTGGCAAGGGGCATTTGGTTTGGCACAGAGTTAAGAAATTCAGCTTTCGCGCCGTCGGCAAAATTCCAAGTGCCGTCCTTGCCGAGATAATATATAGTATCATTTGCCTTGAAAATCTTGGCTGACTCATCAAATTTTGCACTGCTTTGGTCTATGTAATTGTACCACCCATTTTGGATTGTATATTGCTTTAGCAGCGGCATAATTCGGGCAGTTAGACCTTTGTAGCGCTCGGTTTTAGTTATAACTACATCGCTGCCTGCGGCTTTGCCGAATATTTCGCCAAACGGGTTCATGCTTATATTTTCGAGGGGAGTGGCTGAAATCGGCGAAATTGTTTCGCCGTCTGGGCTAATTTCGTAGACAAAGCCGTCGGCAGTATTTTGAAAAATAAAGCCGTTACCAACGCGATAGAGGTCGTGACCTTCGATATAGTCAAGCGGCAGCAGACTTTTAGTGTCCACACGCATAATTCGGTTGCCGTTTGCACTTTGCAGCTCAATGTAGATTACGCTGCCATGCGGGAACATCTTGACTAAAACCTCACCGTCTTGGCCAAGGGTGCTTGCCGAATCAGTAAATTTGTTGGCGATTGTTGTTCGCTTTGTTGCGGTCTCATTTGCGGATTGCTCGCTTTTTTCGTCAAGCTTGATTTCTTTAGGTGTATTTTCATATGAAACATACAGCCCGTCCTTGTCAAGGTTAGGCGAAAAATATGTAGTCTCTGGGTCAATCACAGTAAAATCGAGCCGCTCGCTTGTGTTCACTCCGTAAATTGCATAAAGTTTGCCACCATATCGCACATTATTTTTGGCAGCGGGGTCGCTCAAAAGCGTTGCGGGGTTTGCAAAGTCAACCTTGCGAACACCTTGGGTATCTGCGCTGACGCACTGCTCCAAGCCTGTGAAGACGAGGGTATCAGCAAGTACGTTTATATTTGCAACAGGAAAATTCGTGATTTTTGTAAGCTCTTCGCCGTTTTCCTTGCACATATAAAGCGAAGCATTGTCGTAAAAATTTGCAAAGTACAGATAACCGTTTTGCCCCGCCAAAAATCCACCAGAAGCAAAATTTTCGGGCAGGTTGCCAATTAAATTGTTGCCTGCGGCATCTGTCGGCATTTCAGAAAAGCTTAAATCCGTTGTTTGTTGCATAATAGGCTTTGCAACAAAAAAATATCCTGCAACAGCCGCTGCCGCCAATAACAAAAACACTACCATAAAAAATGCGCGAAGCTTGCTTTTCTTTTTCATTGTCTTTCCTTCTACTGCCTGCATATTGCCGCTCCTCGAATCAAATTATACTAATACTATACTATATATAATGCGCGCTTTCAATTAAAACAGAAATATAATTCAAAACGCCCATGCAGAGCTTTTCCGCATGGGCGCAGTTTTTTTATTTGGTTTAATACGCTGACATATCAAACATACCGTTGTCAAACAGCTTTTGCACATCAATTAATATTGAAACATGATTGTTACCAAGCTGTGCAATACCTACAATGTAAGAGTTGCTGCTGCTTGAAGATGTTGTAGGTTGCGGCGAAATTCTTTCTGGCTCAATTGTGACGGTTTCCTTGATTGCGTCAACAATCAGACCGATTTCGCGGTCGCCAACTTGTGCAATAACAATACATGTGCGCTCGGTGTAGGGGTCATCCATTTGGCCAAAGCGCTCGCGCATTGAAACAACTGGAATAACATTGCCGCGCAAATTGATGAAGCCCTTCATGTACGCCGGCATCTCTGGCATAGGATTAATCTCTTGCATTCCCACAATTTGAAGAACATAGCGAATCTCAATTCCGTATACTTCTTGTCCAATGTACACGTTTAGGTACATATTTTCCATTTCATCGGATGTAGCATTACCAACGCCAGACATAGTGTTTAGTTCATCCATAGACAATTCCCTTTCCCGAAGCTACCTGCTTCTCACATTATTTACATATATTATAACTCGCAATCACAGATATGTCAAATAATTACTACAAAAAATCTTTCCATGACTGGCGCTTTATGAGGGTAAATTCGTTATAGCTTTCAGAACAATTTTTGGCGGCGAGAGTATATTGATAGTAACAAACTTTATAATAAGGCGGTATTAGCATGAGAGTTTTAGTATATAACAACGTAAACGGAAGAATGGAGACATATTATCGCGAGTTGGCCGAACAAATGCCCTACATAACAGGAAACACGCTAACTGTGCGGGAATTTCGTGCGAAGTCAACCTCAAATGTTATATGGAC
>JAVBKH010000199.1:0-3107 GCA_031554155.1 Oscillospiraceae bacterium | reverse complement strand
GTATAGGCTACTTTTGTTTCTAAAGATAAATGGATATATCTCTTGTCGCAAAATAGCCAGCGCGGCATTTGCATATGGAAAAATGAAACAACATCAGTTTGCTTGAGCAGTTTGTAGCTTGGGCGTTTTGATAATGTGGGTTCAGTCATTCTAATTCCCTCCAAAATTTAAGCCGAGGGCTGTTACCCTCGGCTGTCGTCATTTTCTTCTGTATCAGTTGGAACTATAGGCTTTTGATTGGCAAACAGATTGCCGATAAACTCACCAATTGTGTTTCCGGGCATATATGGCTTGTGCTTGTCGTCAATAATCTCCGATTGTTTTTTCTCTTTTTTAATAGGCTTTTCCTGTGCAGTCTCACCAGAGTCAAAAAACATCTGCTGTTCTGGAGCAGGATATTCGGTCATGACATCTCTAATTGTTGGAATTATAGTCTTAGCTTCTTGACGTTCACGTTCATGTCTAGCCTCAATTTCTCGCCAAGCGGGAATATGGTCTACTACACGGCAAACTTTTAAATTATTAAAGGCGGGGAGCTCTTCCGGTGTAATTTTATATAGCTCAATCGGTCGTTGCCCGCGAACAAGCACAATACTTTTCGCATTATCAAGCCTCAGTAATTCATCGGGCATCATCAAATATCGCTGTGTGCTACTGCGAGTTATGCTGTATGGCTTGGTTGAGTTGTAAACAGGTGAAAATAGGGGTTGTTGCGGCATTTGGTTTGAATCTGTTCGGATTGTTACCTTGCCGCATTTTTCTGATATGTAGTCAGCGGTCATTTGGTCGTTGCAGCCTAAAAATAGCTGCCAATCACAGTTACCGACAATTTCTTCCCACTCCTTATGCGGGTATCGGTCAGAAATTTGCGCAGCACCCTGTATGACAATTTGGCAAGCGATGTTTCTCGAACGGATAACGCTGATTATGCGCTTAAAGTCCACCAATGCGCCTATATTGCAGAATTCCTCAAGGCAAATGTTGACCTTTACGGGCAACCGTCCGTCCTTACAGCTTCGCCTGGCGAAATTACTTAACCTTGAAAACAGCAAAGAAAAAAACAGCGAGCTTAAAAATTCAAGCGAACTGTCTTGGTCGGATATGATGCAGTAGTAGGCGCAAGGTCGTTGTCCCGGTAAGGCTAAGTCAATATCGTTGTACTTTGTTATGCAATCAACTAGCTTGTTTTGAAATACTCCGAGACGATTGCCAAGCCCCATAATAATATTTGCCCTATTTTGTACAGGCGTTTCTTTTATCAAATCAAATGGTGCTTTGGCTGGATGTCCTGGAGGCAAGTCTGTGATAAGCTCGGAAATTTTGGAGAACTTTTCGCTTGCAAGCATGTTGTAAACAGCTCCTAATGAACGCTTTTCAATTGGCAGCAACTGACCATTGTTGTCACAAGCGGAACTCATATAATAGAGCAAAGCAGTGAGCAGGTTCTTCTCGGCGGTTTCCCAGAAGCCTTGCCGGTCCTTGGCGTTTGATGTGTTTTTGATGATGATTTCAGACACTGTTCGCACAAGCTCAGGGTCTTTCTCAATGTCGTAAAGGCAGTTGAAACCATCGCTGTTTTCCAAGTCCAAAAGATTGTATGCGCGGATTACATATCCTTTATCTTTAAGGAATTGCGAGGTGGTTTCAAAAAGCTCGCTCTTGGGATCCACTAAAACTATGCTTTCCATGCGCTTTGCAGCTTGCAGAATAAATGGCTTAACAAATCCACGGCTTTTACCTGTGCCAGAAGCGCCAAATACCATTATGTGGTCATTAAGCTGATGCTTCTCCTTTGGAGCAACATATTCGGCATATTTATCATCGTCGTCAGCGTCTTTGATTTTGCCAAGGATTGTGCCATCAACTTCATCGGCTTTGCCTCGCTGTAGAATTACGTCCATTTGAGTGGACTTCATCCAGCCACCAGTGCCGTGTGTTCCATCTGGTAAAATGTCAAAACCTCTCGGGTCTCGCTCGAATCTGTAGCCCGAAAGAATGCTATATCCCTTTTTCGTAAAAAGGCACATCATTAATACTAGAAATAATGTTATGCCTATACCGTGTGGTGTGAAAATTGCCGCCAAGCTAAGCACAGGATTCCAAACCCATATGCTCTCAATTGGCGGCGCGCCTTGCTTTGGGAATGTGGATGCAATGCCAAGTTTAACCGAGTTGATGATTACACCGTAAAAATATAGCGCGATTAGAATTAGCGGCCAGACTGTTTTAAGTTTATTGCTGTGTTTTCTAAATTTCGCTGACAGCTTGTTTTCCCATTTTTCAATTAGTGGGGAGATTCGCGGCATCAATAAAACCTCCTTGTTGCGCGATGTATGGCGCTGAACATGGCTCGTATAAACTTAGTTTTCCAAATGCGTCCTTGATATTATCTTCCGTCAAAACAACTATTTTCGTTTTCTTATCACCGTACAGAATTTCTAAAGCCTTGTCCTGTTTGGGTAGACAAATAATGAGTAGATAATCATATCCCGCAGTCTTAGTTTGTCGATACGCTCTGTCTATGCGGCAAATGTCCATATCTATTGCTAACACCCACGGTGTGACGGAATTGTCGGGTGCTGAGATTGAGCCGTCTGCGTCTGTTATACCAATAGGCGGCGAGGATTCAACACCAAATATTACCCTTGCAAGTTTTTTCCTATAATTCTCCTGTGCCATAATTAGAAGCTGAAATGCACCTGCGTCGCTACATTCCAAAAGATAAATAGGAAAAGAGGCTGTCTGATATATTTGTG
This sequence comes from Oscillospiraceae bacterium, assembly GCA_031554155.1. GTDB lineage: Bacteria > Bacillota > Clostridia > Oscillospirales > Ruminococcaceae > WRAV01. The sequence continues at coordinate 351 of JAVBKH010000199.1, read as the reverse complement.
AAAATGTATATTTTGCAGCCTTTTCCGATGGGTAAGCGGTTTTGTTATTCCTCAATGCCCTTGCAAGCTTTTCGTATTGAATGCCTGCAAAAATCATTGCCTTTTTACGATTTACAATTGTTGCAAGCTTGCTGAGTAAATATTTTTCGTTTCTTATATTTATGAGATTTTCCTCATGGTTTGTGATATAAAAGCATGTTGCAAGATAATCCATAATACGTGCAATGCCCCAAAAGCTGGCCCCTCCGAGCAGGTCGCCCATGCTCGTAGAATCTCTGCGAGCTACCATTGACGGCATGAATATCTGCGCGGCTTCCAAGTCTTTAATTGAACTTGCAAAAACATCGCACC
>JAVBKH010000209.1:0-4087 GCA_031554155.1 Oscillospiraceae bacterium | reverse complement strand
GAAGATTCCGTGGAGTCTAAAAAGACTTCTGCATAATACGTACTAGAAATGCGAAAAGCCTGAATAAATCAGGCTTTTCAAAAGATGGTGGACCTTAGGGGGCTCGAACCCCTGACCTCTGCATTGCGAACGCAGCGCTCTTCCAGACTGAGCTAAAAGCCCGAATATCATGCGAACTGTGTGGGGTTTCAAGGTTGCTAGATGCCAAGGAAAATGTGCTATTAACTTACCAACGTGCGCTCCCAGCTGAGCTAAAAGCCCATATATCACTCAACCAATGATACAAAAATAAAAAGCAAATGTCAATATGTACATCAATTTTTGCAAAGACCCGACTCACACAGATGCGCGTGAGTCGGGTATATTTTATTTCGAAATTTCAACAGGGTTAAGCGGCTGTACCTTGGCAAACACTTCCACAGATTTTGAGCGATATGCTTGTTTGTATCGCTTGACTATGCGGTCCATAACCATTTCGCAGTTTTCAAATGTTAGTGTCGGCAGCATCAGCACATACTGGGTTGCGGAAAATCTTGAGAACACGTCGCCCTTGCGCAAGCTGTTTTTTATCACGTCGAAGAGGCCGTCCATGGCCTTAGATTGGAGCTTTACGTCAAGCATAGCACCACCTGGCGAAGTCACTGTAAGCAAGCTGATAAATATAGATTGACCGCTTCTAGCAACAGTTCTGGCTTCAAGTCGATAAAGGTTTTTGAAGACCTCATATTCGCAGTAGAATGCGCCTGTGGAGTTTTCGGCTTCACGCAAATCCTCTTTAACAGTGTCGATGTCGGTTTCGACATCGTGGGTCGTCTTGATGATTTCGCGATAAAGTTCGCGCATTGAAGCGGACGGGTTGACTCCAAGTTCGCGGAAAAATAAGTCAGTGACAAAGCTATAATGTGCTACCGCTTGGGTTTGCATACCCTGCTTTATCATTGAATTTATTAAATATTTATGTGCATTTTCTTCGAATTGGTCAATGATTAATGCTTTTTTGCAAATCATTTCGACTTCTGTGTAGCGTTCTAGCTCCGAAAGCATTGCAAGCACCGCATAAACGCATTTAAAATACATGGAGCGGTAGTAGCTGCTAATTGGCACAACCCAACTTTCAAAGCACGACCCCGGTAAAAAGTCCCCTTTATAAATGTCAATTGCGGCTATATATTTTTTTATTTTTTGGTCTGTAGAAAGGTCAGCAGAAGAGGCCTGCCTGTAAAGTTCCTCAAATTCTTCGACATCAACGTACGTACTCAACGCGTTGTTCCACTGGTAGCAGCCACGATTAAACGTGACCATATCCCGCGCATGGGGCAGGTTTTGTGAGCTGAACAGTGAACGAATGCGATACGCCAAATTTTTTAGGGCATTTGAGGGGTTTTCGATGTTGTCATCAGGCCAAAGCACTTCGATAAGCTCATCTTGTGAGATTGTCTTGTGGCGAAACGCAACCAAATACTCTATTAAATGCCAAAGTTGGTGTGTCCTCGCGGCAGTGTCCTGTATAGTTTCACCGCCTGACTCAATTTTGAATCCTCCAAACATAGTCACTTGAACTACATCATTGTTGTCTAACTGTTCATTCATTGACATTTGAATCTCCTCACATAGTGCAAGCAAATAATACGCTTTATAACGCCACAACATCACATAATTATTAAGCTGCTAAAATACCCCTATACCCTTGTGACGATATTATATCACACTTCGGTCTCAAATTCAAACCTTTATATTAAAAAAAAATTATAATATGCCTAAAACTTATTAAATATTTGTTGATTTTTTGAAATATAGGAAGCCTTTTATTTGCTGTAAAATATTGTCTGAACTTCGCAAAAAATTCATGTTGGACCAATGTTCTGGGTAAAGCTCGCGATATTTTGCTGTGGCAAATCGGCTTTCGATTAACAGAACCTCACCAAAATCGCTTTCGCTGCGAATAACTCGGCCTGCCGCCTGCAAAACCTTGTTCATTCCAGGGTACACATATGCGTAGTCGTAGCCGTCTCCGCTTTTTTCTTCGAAGTATTCGCGTATCAAATCTTGTCTTAAGGAAATTTTTGGCAATCCTACTCCAACTATAATTGTGCCAATTAATCTGTCGCCCGCTAAGTCAATTCCCTCGGAGAATACGCCGCCTAAAACGCAAAACCCAAGTAGCGTCTCGCTGTTGTTGGCGTCAAAGCCGCTCAAAAAATCTTCCCGCGCCTGCTCGTCCATTTTGCTTTGCTGCAAAGTCGTTTTTATTTCGGGATACTCCGTGACAAAAGCATCATAGACTTGCTTGAGATACTCATATGATGGAAAATATGCGATGTAATTTCCTTTTTTCTGCGACACTGCAAAAAAAATTGATTCAACAATCGGCACAATGCTGCTCTCTCTGTCCTTATACTTTGTCGAGATGCCTTGATGTGCCATCAGCAGCAGTTTTTCCTTGTCAAATGGCGACGGCAGCGCCAAAATTCCATCGTCATCGCTGCCGCCGAGAATTTCTCGGTAATAGCGCAAGGGAGTAAGTGTCGCGGAGAACAAAACCGAAGCCTTCGCAAGCTTTAGGCGCTCGGCGATAATGTTTGAGGGGTCAAGGCAAAATAACGTGTACACAATCTCGCCGCCAAAAACTTCGGTAATACTCGTATAGTGTTCATCGTAAAGCTCCGCTATTAAAAGAAATTCGAGTGCACTGAAAAACAGCTCAAGAATGTCTTTCTCAAGTGGGTGGGCGTTGTGCCGCTCCCTTTGCAGCCATTCCTCCGTTGCCGCCGCAAACAGCGCAACAGCCCTCACAAGCTCCTCGTCGACTTCTTTGCTCACGAAACTTCTTTGCTCGCCGCACAAATCCTGCCGCTCTTTTAGCCAATTTATTACGTCAATCATTTTTTTGCGAAGATTTTTTGCTTCAGCGTTTTTGTCGCGACCTGTTACTTTAAGTTCACCTTTCAGCTTGCTAAACTGTGACTTCTTTAGCGCGGACGTGTACATGTCCCGCACACGGTCAGCCAAGTTGTGGGCTTCGTCTATTAAAAAAATGTAGTCTTCGTCTACATCAGTGAAGAAGCTGCGGAGAAAAACGGTTGGGTCAAAGACGTGATTGTAGTCGCAGACAACAACGTCGCAGAGCTTGGCAGCGTCATTTATGGCTTCATATGGGCAAACTCGGTGCTTCTGCGAGTATTTTGTGACAACTTCTGGCGTGATTAAATCGTTGTTTTCAAGCATATCAAGCAGCGCGTCGTTGATGCGGTCGAAGTGTCCTTTCGCGAACTCGCAGTAATCTGGGTTGCAGATTTGTTCTTCCTTGCTGCAAATTTTCTCCTTGGCGCGAAGCGTCAAAGATTTTAGCCGCAAATTTTTGGCGAGCATTAGCCGCACCGCGTCCTCCGCCACAGCACGTGTCACGGTTTTTGCAGTCAAGTAAAAAATCTTTTCGGCATGTCCCTCCCCAATTGCCTTGATGCTTGGAAACAGCGTCGACAATGTTTTGCCTATGCCTGTCGGCGCTTGAACATACAGCTTTTTTTGCTTTTCTATGGTGCGGTATGCGGCAACTGCAAGCTCCCTTTGACCTTTGCGGTAGCTTGCAAACGGGAATACGGTCTCCTTGATGCTTGCGTCCCGCGTGATTCGCCAGTCGCGCTCAAACCGCAGCCACACACCGTATTTTTGCGTTGTTTCCTCAAAAAAGTCGAGCAAATCTTGGTTGGTGAACACAAACAAATGTCGCCTTATTTCCTCGGTCTCAAGTTGGTAGTAGGTAAGCTGAATCGTGACCTCGGGCGGAGGTGAGTCGGTTTGGGCAAGCAACATCACAGCGTAACATTTTGCCTGCCCCAAATGAACGGCGCGCTGCTCATATATTTGTTCGAGCGTCAGCGTTGTGGACTTGATTTCGTCGATTGTCACACGTCCGTCGTCTTCGATGATAACGCCGTCTGCTCGGCCAAAAAGCTTGACAGGAATTCCTCCCATTTCAGTTTCAAGGCTAAGCGAAACTTCGCTTTGATAGTTCTCCCCCATTTGCTTTTGCAGCTTACGGTGGGCTTTTGCGCCCTCTACCATTGCGGAGGCATCGGCAAATCGG
>JAVBKH010000266.1:0-3025 GCA_031554155.1 Oscillospiraceae bacterium | reverse complement strand
GCGCAAAACGTTGAGCTTAACTTTTTCTGTGGTCTTGTCGTCCTCGTCAGCGCGAAGCGGCAGAGAACCCACAAGAACATTTAGCTCCTCGCCCTTGATTCCCTCGTGGAGCTTGCGCTCGTTTTGCTCTTGGGAAAGGTGCGGCAAAAGGTCGTTGATGCAGAAAATCGGGTCGCTGTCGTCCTCACCGATGCAAACTTCAACGTTTGTGCCGTCTTTTTTGGAGATAACGCCATGCAAAGCAAGTGGAACAGTCACCCATTGATACTTGCGTATACCGCCGTAATAGTGGGTCTTGAACATGGCAAGCTGCGCTTCTTCGTAAAGCGGGCGGGCCTTGAGGTCGATGCGCGGGCAGTCGACGTGGCTTGCGACAATGCGCACACCATCGCTAATAGGCTGTTTGCCGATTGTAGCAAACAAAAGTGTGCGGTCGCGATTGTTAACGTAAACTTTGTCGCCTGCGACGTATTTTTGTGTAGGGTCAAATTCGACATAGCCGTGTTTTTTTAGCTGTTCAAGAGCAAAGAAAACGCTTTCGCGCTCGGTTTTTGCAGTATCAAGAAATTTTTTATAGTTGTCGCAGAAATCATATGCTTTCTTGATTTCATTGTCGGTCATGCAAACTCCAGAGTTTTTTGGCTCCATTACGAGCTTTTCTTTGAGTTGTTGCGCCTTGGATTTTTCTTCTTTAGCCATTATTTTTCAATCCTTTCAAGATGTTGGTTATATCTTTATTATTCTCCGATTTGGAGTTTAATTCAAAATTATAAAGCTTATTGTAGATTTTTTCGGTTTCAAGGACTTTTTGCACATAGGCACGAGTGACAGCAGAGGGAATGTTGACAATTTCGTCATATTCGGAATATTCGGGGTTAGCAAGCCATTTTTTGGCATTGCCCCAACCAGAATGATATGCACAAAGCGCGTTGTTGTTCGAACCAAATTCTGCTTTTAATAGGCGTAAAAGTTCTGTACCGTAAAGAATATTTATTTTGCCGTCAAACATGTCGTCATAGGTGTGGCCACTTTTTTCGCCGATTTGATGCTGCACCCATTTAAATGTGTCGGAGGTGAGCTGCATAAGTCCACGGGCGGGAACATAGGACTCGGCGTTTGGATTAAACCCGCTTTCTGTGCGTATCACAGCGTAAACAAGAGCGGGAGAAACATTTGATTTTTCGCTTTGCGCCATGATTTCGGCTTCATATTTAATAGGATAGGCTGCCTTATAAAAGTGCAACCATGCAAATTTTACGGCAAATCCCGCAATTATGATTACCAAAGCGAGCAGCAGCAAGTCTAAAAACCCCACGACGATTTTGTTTAGCATGGTCACTCCTTGTTGTTATTCTGCATTGGCAACACAATTTCAAGCTTTTCAAGCATCTCCATTATTTTTACGCGCAGTGCTGACGTGTCGGAGGTGTTTTCAATAACAAAGTTGGAGCGTTGGGTGTAAAAGCTGTCATCGTGTTGCGCGCCAATACGAGCTAAAGCCTCATCTTGTGTGAGGCGGTCGCGTTGGGAGATGCGCTCAAGCCTAACGCTTCGCGGTGCAATCACGCTGACAATTTTGTCGCACATGGAGTCCGCACCGCTTTCAAAAAGCGTGGGTGCATCAAGAAAAACCACAAGCTCGCCACGGTCAAGATACTTTTCTGCCTGCTTTTTTATTTCGGCAATGATAAACGGGTGTGTTATCTGGTTGAGCTTGAGCCGCTTGTCTTTATCGTGGAATGCGATGTCTGCAAGCTTTTTGCGGTTTAAAGTTCCGTCAACGTTTAGTATTTCGATTCCAAACTCAATTGCTAAATCTAGCAAACATTGTTCGCCACTTTCCACAACTTGGCGGGCAACAAGGTCAGCGTCGATTATATGGTAGCCGCGGCCTGTCAAAAGGCTTCCAACGGTGCTCTTGCCAGCTCCAGTTTGGCCTGTTAAGCCAATTATTTTGCCTTTGCTTTGGTCAAACTCCAAATTTTCCATAATTGTACCTCATATATATTATCTTCGAAAACGAAGTGAAAGTGCAGACTATAAAAATATTTCGTCAAAAGCGGCGGCTCTGATTAAGCGGTTATATACCGCGAGCCCTGCGCCTTGCTTTTGTGGGGCGCGTGCAAACACGCGCTTTGCGCCGATTTCATCAAGCCTGCGCAAGCTTGCAAACAGCTTGTGGGCTTGCTCTGCTGGTTCGTTTTCAGCACCATAAGTCACGCAGGGGAGAGCAAAATTATTTTCTTCACCATCAAAAACAAGCAATGTGGCGTCAGTTATTTCCTCTGCAAACTTTGCAAAAGCTTCAAAATCGCCGTGCACAAGGGTGATTTTTGCGGCAGGAGCGTAGTGCTTATATTTCATTCCTGGGGACGCTGCAACGGCATCATTCTCAATTTTCTTTGAGACTGCGGCATCAGCGTCGACTTCACCTAAAACTTCGCGAAGCTGCTCAAGCGTAATTATACCTGGGCGAAGTAAGCGAGGTGGCGTTGTCGCAAGGGTAATTACAGTAGACTCAAGCCCGACATCGCAATCTCCACCGTCAATAATCAAATCGACTTTGCCGTCTAAATCTTCAATGCAGTGCCGCGCGGAGGTGGGGCTTGGTCTGCCTGAAATATTCGCGGAGGGTGCGGCAAGAGGTAGGCCGCTTGCTTTGATTATCGCACAAGCAATGGGATTTGAGGGCATTCGCAGTGCAACAGTGTCCAGATTTGCGCTAACAATTTCGGGAAATTTTTCTGTTTTAGGCAAAATAATTGTGAGCGGGCCAGGCCAAAAGCTTTCTGCGAGATGTTGCGCCGACGGGGGAAAGTCCGTCACAAGCGGAAAAGCTTCCGCCAAACACGAAATGTGCACAATAAGTGGGTTGTCGCTTGGGCGACCTTTGGCTTTGAAAATACCTGCAACTGCACCAGAATCAAGCGCATTTGCGGCAATGCCGTACACAGTTTCCGTGGGTAAAGCCACAAGACCGCCGTCTTGCAAAATCTTGGCGGCACGCTCAACAACGGCGTAGTCT
>JAVBKH010000166.1:0-3103 GCA_031554155.1 Oscillospiraceae bacterium | reverse complement strand
TTGCATTTATTTCCAATATATGGTAATCTTATTTCGACACCAGATGTAAAATATTGGAAGACGATGGAGTGATAAATGTGGCATCTCGTATAAAAGTGCTGATTTCAGACGACATCAAGGATTTTTTCACGCAATGTTCCGCAATATTCAACGCATACAGCTATGATACCCTGTACGCACCCAAGGACGGCAAAATCGTTAGCGATTTGATTCGCGAACATCAACCCGATGTTGTTTTGATGGAGGCTTTTATGCCCCACAAGGACGCTGTGGTAGTGATGAAAGAGATTGCGTTATACACGTCATTGACGCCGCCAATTTTCATGATTGTTTCAAGCTTTGGAACATCAACCTTGGAGCGCGAGCTAACCTCAGCAGGGGCAGCGTATTATTTCCTAAGACCTGTTGAGGCCGAAATCGTGGTTGAGCGCATTATTGAAATTACCGAAAACCGCAAAAAAGTACAATGGACTACCATGACGCACCGTCAAGGCAAGCCACAGGCCGATTTGCAGGTACTTGTCACCGAGATTATTCACCAAATCGGTGTACCTGCCCACATCAAAGGCTACCATTATTTGCGCGATTCGATTATTTTTGCAATTGAGCAACCAGAAATTATTAATTCTGTGACAAAGCAACTTTATCCCGACGTTGCCAAGAAAAATCACACCACTCCGTCAAGAGTTGAGCGCGCCATTCGCCACGCACTAGAAGTCGCTTGGGACAGAGGCGACGTGGATATTCTAACCTCATATTTTGGCTATACAATACACAACGGCCGAGGCAAGCCGACAAACTCCGAGTTTATTGCCATGATTAGCGACAAGCTGCGACTAAAACTTCGTGTAACCGCAAATGTATAGAGAAAATAACGAAACTTTGATATAGAATTAACATAAAAATTAGACGAAAAACTAAAGCAAAACTCTCCAAAAGCTTTGATAAAACTTATAATACAAATGATTTTGCTGTATATTTTTAGATTTGCTTAACTTATATAATAAAAAATAAAGTGCACGTATTGGAATTAAAATCCAGTACGTGCACTTTTTGCTCATTTTTCTATTTATCGCATCTGGTTGACCCGCGAATTTCAATGGTCGAGGGTATTTCCAGATATCGTGGAGGATAGTCCCTATCTTCGCTGTTAATACGCGCGATGATAAGTTCCGCAGATTGCTTGCCAATTTCGTAAGACGGGTGAGTTATTACGGAAATGCCATCGCCAATAATTCCCGCCCAACTCCAACCATCATAACTGCACAATCCAAAATCCCTAGGAATTGAATAGCCATGGGCCTTTGCAGCATTTAGCAAATCTAAGAGCACCACGCCGTTTACGGTGAGCACAGCGGTTTTTTTGCCGCCAGATGAAGCCATCAAAGTTTCAAGCGCGTCAAAGCAGCTTTGTTCTCCAGACTTGTCGCCAATCAAGTATAGTGGCTTTTCTAGCGTCTGACAATGTCGTTGGGTAACTTGCCTAAAAGTTTCATAACGGCGTTGCCTTGCACTGTTGTTATGCAGGCTGTTTGTGAAAAAAGCAACTTGTTCAAATCCTGCTTGATACACAAGTTCAAGCATCTCTGTCGTAACACGTTCGGTATCCGTAGTTACAGTGTCGAGAATGTTGTCGGGTAGCCGTCGGTCAGCAAGGCACATCAATATACCGTGGTCTTTAAGCTCCGCCAAAAAACGCTCGTTGCCGCCCGCGGTGTTAATAATTAGCCCCTCGACTTGACGATTTAGCATTGATGTGATGTATTCTCGCTCTTTTTTTGCGTCGTCGTCTGTGTTAGCCATCAAAACTTGATATCCATGCTTTTCGCAAGTGTCACCGACCGCCTTTACTAGAATTGACGAAAACGGGTGCGTTATATCGCCCACAATCAGCCCTATCAAGCCAGTTTTGTTGTTTTTTAAGCTTCTTGCCATTGCGTTGGGTTGGTAGTGCAGCTCTTGAATGGAAGCTTGAATGCGGCTTCGCGTCTCTTCCGACATGAACTCATATTTCCCATTCAAATAGCGAGATATGGTTGTTTTAGAGACGCCCGCATGTCGTGATACTACATCAATCGTGGTTCGTTTTTCCTGTTTCCGCTGCATTCCATCCATCCTTTAATTGGTGCAATCTGGTTTTATCTTTATAAACTTTTTTATTATACTACAAATTGCCGCCAAATGAAATATTTAGGATACCAAAGGCAGTTATGCAGGTTTTGCACAGATATTCTGGCTGTGTTTTAGCAGAGTTAGTTTTAGCGTCCTAGCCAGCCGCCGTCCACGGCAATAGTGAAGCCGCTGACATAATTTGACGCAGGAGATGCAAGAAAAATCGCTGTGCCAACTATATCATCTGGCTTGCCCCAACGTCCTGCGGGGATACGCTCCAAAATCTGGCGGCTGCGTGTTTCGTCCTTCATCAGCGCCTCGTTCATGTCGGTTGTCATATAACCTGGTGCGATACAGTTAACGTTTACGCCTAGCTTTGCCCATTCATTTGAAAGTGATTTTGTAAAGCCCGAAACTGCTGACTTACTTGCTGCGTATGCGGGAACAGTGAGTCCACCTTGGAACGAAAGCAGAGATGCAAGATTGACAATTTTGCCATAACCTTTTTCAATCATAATCTTGCCAACCTTTTGGCACATCAAAAACGGTGCTTTGCAGTTTACGTCTAGCACAAAATCCCAGTCGTCCATTGGAAAATCTGCGGCAGGGTGGCGGCGCTGTACGCCTGCGTTGTTGATTAAAATATCAATCGTGCCAAAATCCTCAACGATATTTGCAATCAAGCCGTCATATGCTGAAAAATTTGAAAGGTCAAACGCATAGGATTTTGCTTTTACGCCTTTGTCCTGCAATTCTTTTTCAATTTCTGGGCAATATTTTGTAGAAATTACAGCCACATTTGCGCCTTGTGCTGCAAAACCGAGGGCGATATCGCGGCCTAGTCCGCGACTTCCGCCAGTTACAACGGCAACCTTGCCGCTTACATCAAATAAATTGTTCATTTTAAATCCTCACAGTTATATTTATTCGTCGCCAAACGTTAGCTAAAGCGGAACAAAACCTTGATGGCTGTTGTGCCAGGCGCAAGCAT
>JAVBKH010000039.1:0-23670 GCA_031554155.1 Oscillospiraceae bacterium | reverse complement strand
GGTGCACCCATTCGCTCTGGGCCATATTCAGGGAATCCCTGAACAAATTTTCCCGTGTTAAACGCGGCGTCCGCCAAAAGCAAAGATGCAGTTTTTGCGCCTTGCCCACCACGGCCATGCCAACGTATTTCTACCATGTTCGTCACTTTAAGCCCCTCTTTCAAATTGAATTTTATGAATTTCACAATTGAGTTAAAATATAGCGCATGTTTAAGAATATGTCAACAGGATAATCAGTCTCGTAATTGATGCACAAAAATACTAAAACTCTCTTGTTGTTATTGCCTAAATAAAGTCATATGGCATAATAGATAAAAAACAAAATGTATAGCTAAATTTAGTGTTGACAATTTAACTTGTTGTCGCTATAATATAAAACATACACAACGAGCATTTGTAAGGTAGGCTTACAAATGTCAGCTTACAGAGAGGGTTACAAAAGTTAGCGAGGTTACAAAATGGTTGACAGAAAGACTGCAATAAAAATTGCGAATTGGTACTACATAGATGGAATGACTCAAGACGAAATAGCAAAAAAGTTAGGATATTCTCGCCAAAGAGTCAACAAAATTATAAAATCACTAGTCCCTGAAGGCGTTGTCACAATTGTCGTAAATGGGCTTGACAGTGAAAATATAATGCTGGAAAACATATTAGAGAACCATTTTTCACTAAATCAAGTCATTGTTGCAGACACAACGCAAGGCGAACTTCCACTTTTAAGCGAGCTTGGCAAAAAAGCCGCAAGATTTTTGGATGACTTCATTCAAGACGGAAAAACAATAGGTGTTTCGTGGGGTAATACTCTGGGAGAAACTATACGCAGCATGAGGTCAGTGCATAAAGTAAATTGCAGCGTTGTGCAGCTTGTAGGTGGGCTAAACACTTCTGACCAAGCAGTAAAACCAGACGAAATCGCAAGAATGCTTGCGCGCAAACTTTATTGTGACTACAGCATTCTCTATGCTCCTGCAATTATGAACAGCGAAATTGCACGCGATATTATGGCACAACAAGATTTTTTTAAAGAATCTATAGAGCGCATCAATAGCTGTGACATCGCGGTAGTCGGCGTTGGTCAACTTGACAAATCGGCAACAATCGTCACGCACGGTTATCTGCAAGAAACCGACCTAAACGACATGATTAATCAAGGATATGTGGGGGATTTATGTTTCAACCACTATAGAGCAGACGGTGATGTAGGTAGCTTTAAATTGCAAAATCGCGTAATGGGTGTTGACCTTGCAGCATTAAACAAAATTCCTGTTGTTGTGGCAATTGCGGGAGGCGAGGATAAAGCAGAAGCTGTTCTTGGCGCACTCAATACTGGCTGCGTTGATGTTTTAATCACTGATACAACCTTGGCGCAACGTTTAGAGGAAATTATCGCAAACAAATCAAAGGATGAGATATAAAAGGCATATTGTCTTTTTTATAAAAAACGTGTAAAGAATTTAGGAGGAATTATTCATGAAAAAACTTGTCGCTTTCTTGGCAACACTAGCACTTGCTGGTGCAATGTTCGTCGGCTGCGCATCTCCCGCACCTGCGGCTTCTTCGGCTGCACCTGCGCCCGCTGAATCCTCGGCTGCCCCCGCAGAAAGCTCCGCCGCTTCGGCAGCACCTGCCGACGCTTCTGGCGAGACCATCAAAATCGGTTATGTTTCCGCACTTTCTGGCGACACTGCCCTTTGGGGACAAGCAGGTCTCAACGGTATGCTTCTAACAGCAGAAAAAGTTAACGCAGCAGGCGGCGTACTGGGCAAAAAAATTGAAGTTATCGGTATGGATGGCCGTGGCGACGCACAAGACTCCGTTAATGCTTACAACAAGCTTGTTGACGAAGAAAAAGTCGTTGCTGTTGTCGGCACAAACTTCTCTAACTGCAATATTCCTATGGCGGCTGTGGCTGACCAGAAAAAAGTTCCTGTAGTTGCAACTGCTGCTTCTAATGAACTTGTTACTGTTGACGAAACTGGAAAACTTCATCCATATTCCTTCCGCCTTTGCTTCATCGATTCATTCCAAGGCGGAAAAATGGCTGAATATGCTCTCAAGAATGGCTTCAAAAACGCAGCTATCCTTGTAAACATCGGCGATTCCTATTCAACAGGCGTTGCTCAGTTTACAGAAGATGCTTTCAAAGCAGGCGGCGGCACAATGGTTGCACGTGAAGAAGCAAACACAGGCGACAACGATTTCCGCGCACCACTTTCCAAGATTAAGCAATCAAATCCTGACGTTTTGTTTATCCCTTGGATTTACAGCGACGTTGCTCTAATTGCTAAGCAAGCTCGCGAACTTGGTCTTGAGTGCCAATTCTACGGATACGACGGCTGGGATTCCATGGAACTTCCTTCAATGGGCGCAGGCACACTTGAAGGTGCAATTTACTGTTCACGCCCAGGATTCTCCACACCAGAAGCAAAAGCTTTTGGCGAAGAATACAAAGCAAAGTACAACATAGAGCTTGAAGGCGAATGTCTATTCGGCAACGACGGATTGCTATGGGTAGTACAAGCAATCAACGACGCGCAGTCTGCTGACCCAACTGCTATCCGCGATGCGCTTGAAAACACAAAGAGTTTTAGCGGCCTTATCGGCAAAATGTCCGTTGACCCTGCAACACATAACCCTCTTAGAGAGCTTGCAATCTTTGAAATTAAAGGCACCGAAAACGTATTAAAAGAGATGTTCAGCTAAGAATTTTTAATTTTTTAAAACGGGGGAGGGGAAAGCATTCTCTTCCCCCAATATTAAAAGCACTAATCTGAAAAGAGGTGAAGCCATGTTTTTTCAGCAACTTATCAATGGTATTTCGGTAGGCGGCGTTTATGCACTGATTGCTTCAGGCTACGCTCTGATTTATAGCTTGCTGGGTTTTTCCAACTGGGCACACGGCGAAGTTGCCATGATTGGCGCATACATTGCGTTTATGGGTATGACTTCTACCCATTTGCCATTCCCAGTAGCAGCAATTGTAGGTATTGCGGGCGCAGGTGTTATAAGCGTATTAAATGAGAGATTTTTCTACAGAAGAATCCGCGAAAACAAATCGCCGACAATGTTCCTAATGATTGCGGCTATGGGTCTTTCTATAGTATATCAAAATGGGGCAATGCTATTATTTGGTTCTAAATTTAAAATTTTCCCACAAATCATGCCTGTTTCTTCAATTTCAATCGGCAATGCAAGAATCGGTGTGCTTGATTTAATGTCCCTTGCAATTGCGGCGATAGCGTTAATTTTACTTGAATTCCTAATCGTAAAAACAAAGTTTGGTCTGGGCGTTCGCGCTGTTGCTTCAAACAGCTACACTGCAAGCTTGCTTGGAATCAACGTTGACAGAGTTTTTGCACTAGTATTTTTGCTTGCCGGTGCGCTTGCAGGCGCTGCGGGAATTTTACTCGGGCTTAAATACAACGTTTACCCAACAATGGGAAATGTAGGATTAAAAGCCTTTATTGCGTCTGTATTTGGTGGACTTGGAAGCGTGCGAGGAGCAATTATCGGCGCACTTGTCATTGGCGTAACCGAAGCTATGGTCTCAGGCTATCTCAACTCTGGTCTACGCGACCTAATTACATTTTCACTTCTCATAGCAATTCTTCTTATTAAGCCTAGCGGACTTTTGGGCGTTACGGTCGAAGAAAAAGCCTGAAAGGAGGGCGGACAATGTTATCTGATTACATGCAGGGCGTTATTATAGTAGTGTGCATCAACCTCATTGCTGTGCTTGGTGTTTCAGTACTTACTGGATTTACCCGATTATTTTCATTTGGTAATGCAGGCTTTATGTCCATCGGTGCGTATACCTCTGCGCTTTTAACCACGCGTTTAGGTATGCCGTTCATTCTCGCAATTTTTTCGGGCATACTATTAGCGGGAATCGTAAGCTATTTATTGGGCTCGCTTACATTAAAGCTTAAAGGCGACTACTTTTTAATTACTACCCTTGGCTTTGGCGAATGTGTTCGCGTATTGTTTAACTACATTGAGCCTGTGACAGGCGGCGCTAAAGGTCTTGCGGGTATACCAAAACACACAACATTTTGGGTTGCAATTATCAGTGCAATTTTAGCTATTATTATTGCGTGGACACTTGTGCATTCAAAATATGGTCGCAACTTCATGGCGATTCGCGAACAAGAAGTCGCGGCTGAATCTGTCGGCATAAATATCACAAGATTTAAAAAAATGGCATTTGTGGTTTCCGCAATGTTTGCGGGTTGGGCTGGCGCGCTCTACGCGCACAACCTAATGTTCTTATCACCGTCAATGTTTAATCTAGGAAAATCGGCGGAGATGACTATCACAGTTGTAATCGGCGGACTTGGCAGCTTGACAGGCTCAATCATGGGCTCGCTTTTAATTACGCTGTTGCCAGAATTTTTCCGAAGCTTTGCAAACTACCGCATGTTCTTCTATGGTATTGCGGTTGTTATCATTATCATCGCAAGACCAGACGGATTGTTAGGTTATCGCGAATTTTCGATTAAAGGAATAATCGCTTGGTTTAAATCTCGCGGGTCAAAATCGGGTCAAAATGGGGGTGCGGGTAAATGATACCAGTACTTGAAATAAAAGAAGTATGCAAAAATTTTGGCGGCGTAAAAGCTATTAACAATTTTAGCTGCTGCCTCGAGGCAGGCAAAATTCACGGATTAATTGGCCCTAACGGCGCAGGGAAAACAACGATTTTCAATAATATTACAGGCATTTATTCGCCGTCAAGCGGCAGCATAGCCTTTATGGGTGATGAAATTACTGGCAAAAGGCCGCATGAAATCGCACAACACGGAATTGGTCGAACATTTCAAAACATCAGGCTATTCTCAAATTTAAGCGTACTTCAAAACGTAATTATTGCAAGCAGCCTTGACGCAAAATATAATGTGCTCGACGCTCTCTTAAGAAGCCCGAAATACCGCAGGCTTGAAAAGGCAATGAACGAGAGAGCTATGTCGCTGCTTGCGTCCGTTGGTCTTGAAGATAAATGCGACGAACTTGCGAAAAACTTGCCATATGGCCACCAGCGCAAGCTTGAAATTGCGCGCGCATTGGCGCTTCGCCCCAAGCTTTTGTTGCTAGACGAGCCAGCCGCAGGTATGAACGCAGACGAATCGCTTGAGCTTGTTGGGTTTGTGCACAAAATTAAGCAAGATTTTGACCTAAGCGTTTTGATGATTGAGCACCACATGGATGTTGTAACAAACCTCTGTGACAGAGTTACTGTGCTTAACTTTGGTAAAACCATTTCATCGGGCACACCAACTGAAGTTAAAAAAGACAAAATCGTCATCGAAGCCTACTTGGGAGGTGAGCACCAACATGCTTAAAATCAATGATTTGCATGCGGCTTACGGCGGAATCAAGGCACTAAAAGGCATATCTATGCAAGTAAATGAGGGCGAAATTGTTGCTGTTCTTGGCTCAAACGGAGCTGGAAAGTCTACACTATTAAAATGTATTTCGTCAATGGAAAAGCCTGTAGCAGGCACTGTTGAATTTTGCGGCAAACAAGTTTCAAAGCGGTCTTATGAAGTTGTTTCTGAAGGTCTTGTCCATGTGCCAGAGGGCAGACAAATCTTTACACATCTCACCGTTCTTGACAATTTGATGGTCGGAGCATATCTAAGAAATGACCACGCAGAAATCAAAAAAGACCTTGAAATGGTCTACACCATGTTTCCAAGGCTTAAAGAGCGCGAAAGTCAATATGGCGGACACCTTTCTGGCGGTGAGCAGCAAATGCTTGCCATAAGCCGTGGAATTATGGCTCGACCCAAGCTAATGATGCTCGATGAGCCATCGCTTGGTCTTGCACCGATAATCGTCGACCAAATTTTCAAGATTATTAAGCAGGTCAACAAGCTTGGCACAGCAATTATGTTGGTCGAACAAAATGCGTTTAAGGCGCTATCAATTTGCGACCGAGCATACATTTTGTCTGTAGGCAGCATTGAACGTCAAGGCACGAGAGACGAGTTGCTTGCAGATGACACGCTGAGCAAAGCATATCTAGGCGAATAAGCCTAGCACTATATTAATAGGAAGGTAAGGTTCAAGGTGGCTATCTTTCTTGGCATTGACGCAGGTACTACTAATATAAAAATAATTTTGTCAGATGAGCGAGGCAACATCTTGTCGTCTGTTTCCAGCGCGACCACGGTTTTAACGCCATTTTCTGGGGCAAATGAAATGGATATGAACAATCTTTGGAATTTGCTTTGCAGCCTTACCCAAAAATTGCGCGACAAAAGCCCAGATGTCTTTGCTAAAGTTGAGGGCGTGGGGATATCGGCGCAAGGTGATGGCATGTGGCCAGTCGGTGCAAACGGTGAGCCTGTTGGCAATGCGATTCTTTGGAATGATGTTCGCACACGCGAGCTACAGGGCATTGACGAGCAAGAACTTGACAAACTGCTGATTCAAAATTCATCTACTGCATTTTTTTCAGGCGCATCGCCGTTAATTCTAAAATGGATTAGCGAAAAAGAGCCTGAGAGATTCGCAAAAATCCACAGGGCAGTAAGATGCAAAGATTGGCTTAACTACAAGCTTACTGATAGGCTTGTAAGTGACTGCACAGATTATTCCACATGTGGAATCAATATCTTTACAAAAAAACATGTACCAGAAATATACGATTTTCTTCAAATTCCACAGGCAAAAAAAATGTTGCCAGAGTTAATTGCACCAACGGATATAGTTGGAAAGATTACGCACAATGCCGCACAACAAAGCGGAATACCGCAGGGTGTGCCCGTTATTGCAGGCGCGATTGATGTCGTTGCCACAGCATTAGGCGCGGGTGTGACAGAATCTGGGGACGGCTGCGTTATTTTAGGCACCACATTATGCAGCGATATTTTGATTGAATCTGATGCAGTCGATGTATCACAACGTGATGGCAGTGCGCTTTGTAGCATATTGCCAAACAAATTTGTTAGGCTTATGGCAGCGTTAAGCGGTAATTCAACTATCGACTGGGCAAAATCAGTGCTTGCTGCCGACCTTAGCTTTACAGACCTTGAAAAACAACTTGAAACGGTGCCCATTGGCAGCCGTGGAATTTTATACCACCCATATATTAGCGGTGAACGTGCGCCTTTTCGCAATCCATTTGCATGTGGCGGATTCTATGGACTAAACTCGCAGCACACGCGATTTGACATGATGCGCGCGGCGTATGAGGGCATGGTTTTATCACTAAAAGATTGCCACAATGCCTTGCCAAAAACGTCTGGAAAAATTTATCTTGCGGGTGGCGGCGCTGTTAGCGACTTTACCTGCTCCTTGATTGCACATGCACTGGGCAAACAGGTTGTTAGGCCAAACCGCAAAGAGCTTGCAGCGCACGGAATTATTGAAGCAATAAAAATTGGACTACATGTAAGCGATAAATCTGATGCCGTAAGCAAAGTTGATATTTTTGAACCAGACATTATGATAACACAAAAGTACGACGAAATTTACAAAACATTTACCGAACTTCGCAAACAGATGGAGTCGTATTGGGAAAAACGCGAAACAATAATATAACCTAAATTCGGTTAGCCATTAGCCGTAAAAGTGGCCACCGCAGCCGTTTTGCGCTGCGATGCTGGAGTAAATATGAGAGCATTAGTAAAAACCAAAATCGAGCCTGGCAATATCGTATTCACAGAAATTCCTACACCCGAACCCGCAGCAGGCCAAGTCCGCATTAAAATTAAACGTGCGGGCATTTGTCAAACTGACAACGTCTATATAAAAGAGGGTGGTTTTGCACTAAAGCCCCCCGTCGTTCTCGGCCACGAGGTATCGGGACTTATCGACAAGCTTGGCGAGGGAGTAACTGGATTTGAAGTTGGCGAGCGTGTTATAACACAAACTACATACCATGTCTGTGGCAAATGCCGCTTTTGCAAACGCGGTGAGCTAAACCACTGCGTGGAACGCAAAGGCATTGGCTCTGCTGCAAACGGTGGTTTTGCAGAATATGTCATCGTACCGACACTTAGCGTTATGCACTTGCCAGATGATTTGACATTCAATCAGGGCGCGTGTATTGAGCCACTTGCTTGTGGCGTTCACGCTTTGACCGAGCGCACAGTCGTCAATGCAGGAAGCGTCGTCGTGATTTTAGGCCCTGGCCCAATCGGACTTTTTGCTGCACAAGTTGCAAAAGCACAGGGCGCATATGTAATTATGCTTGGTACAACAATTGATGAGCCACGCCTAAAGCTTGCTCTTGAACTTGGAATTGACAAAACTGCAAATGTCGAAACAGACGACATCATGAAAATTGTTAAAGACGTTACTGAAGGCTACGGCGCGGACGTTGTTGTTGAAGCTACAGGTGCAAGAGCAGCCGTTGCTATGGCAATGGATATAGTTGCTCGTCGAGGAACATTTGTCCCAATGGGAATTTTTAACAACGACATTTCAATTGATTTTCACAATATCAAGAAAAAAGAGCTTACCGTTCAAGGTTCACACGCACAGATTCCCACATCTTGGGAAAAAGCAATCAAGCTTGTGCAAATGAAAAAAATCAATGTAGATGCTGTTGTTTCTCACGTATTTCCACTTAGCAAGTGGGAGGAAGCGCTCAAAACCGTTTCTGACCGCACAGGTCTAAAGGTTTTGTTTGACCCAGAAAATTAGAGCAGACATGCCTAAAGCGTTTATATAAAAGTATATTCTAGCAATTCTGCATTAGAAGGGATGTGCATTCGCGTGAATAGCACAGAATTTGTAAAGTCACTTGAAAAAATGTTTTCAGCAGGTGGTATTGATAATTCTAATTTGGTTGAACTTATGAGCCTAGCATTTGAAGAAGCTTCTTCCGCGATAAAATCTGACGAGGCTTTAATGCAAATCGAAAATCTAGCGGATTTAGGCAAGCTTGTACAGGCTGTTCGTCGTAGCGGCGAATTGCCTGTGTATCTTGCAAAAATTGTGGCTCTTTTGTTTTCACCCAGAAAAAATGAAATTGCACAAAAGGACGACATAATCAAGCTTGTCGAAGTAGAGTGCGGGCTTCACTTCGAGCGTGAATTTTTGCGACAGGTGGAGCAAGCGTTTTCCGCTTTGCCAGACTTGGGTCTTGATGAAAAAAACCTATCCAAAGCAAAAATGATGAAGGACGCTTATCGTCTCGGCTACGAGTATGAGAGGGTTTATCGCGGATGTGCACAGTGCACAATGGCCGCCGTATCAGACATCACAGGCCGAAACAATGACGAGATGTTCCGCGCTGCAAACGGTTTTGCGGCGGGTATGGCTTTGCTTGGCGATGGAGTCTGCGGCGGATATAGCGGCGGCTTGTTGTCAATGGGAATGTTTGCAGGCCGTCGTCGGGAATTTTTTGGCGGCGACAAAGAAGAAAAAGATTTAAACGGTATATTATCAAGAGAATTGCACGATAAATTTATCGAAACATACGGCACAGTAATTTGCCACAACATACACGAAAGAATATTTGGACGTGCGTTCCACATTACAAAAGCTGAGGACAAAGATGCTTTTGAACTTGCAGGCGCACATTCGCTTGATAAATGTCCCGCAGTTGTGGGAATTGCCTCAGCATGGACTTGCGAAATTCTGTATGACCATGGCTTGATTGGGGGAGAAAACCTATGAAAAAAGTTGTAATTGTCGGTGGTGTTGCAGGCGGTGCGTCTACTGCCGCACGCCTTCGTCGTCTTGATGAACAGTGTGAAATAATTATGTTCGAAAAAGATGAGTACATCTCTTTTGCAAATTGTGGGTTGCCTTACCACATCGGCCAGTCGATAACTGAGCGTAACAAGCTAATTGTGCAAACCCCTGCCGCTATGCACCGCCGTTTTCAGCTTGACATTCGCAACTATAGCGAGGTCGTCAGCGTAAACACGACGGCAAAAACCGTTCATGTGAAAAGCCTTGACAAAGGCGAATATGACGAAAGCTATGATGTTTTAGTACTTTCGCCAGGAGCTAATCCTATTGTGCCCAAATTCAAAAATGAAGCTCCTGACCGCGTTTTTTCGCTGCGCAATATCCCAGACACCGATAAAATCAAGGCATATATTAAGCAGGAAAATATAAAATCTGCCGCAGTAATTGGCGGCGGATTTATCGGCGTTGAAATGGCCGAAAATCTGCGTGAACTCGGCGCGGAGGTTACTTTAATAGAAGCCGCAGAAAACATTTTGCCACCATTTGACACAGAGATGGCGGCGATAATTGAAAAAGAGATGCAGTCAAACGGCGTGAAAGTGCTGACATCCGAGTTTGTTGAGAGCATCGAAAAGTCCGACAATGCCGCGATAATTAAGACTAAAAGCGGTAAAAGCATTGAAGCTGAGATTATAATTAGCGCAATTGGCGTTGTTCCTGCAACAGATTTTCTAAAAGATTCGCACATTGAGCTAGGCCCACGCGGACACATCCTAACAGATGACCGAATGCTAACCAATATTGACGATGTTTACGCTGTTGGTGACGCTGTTTTAGTTTGCGATTTTGTTACTGGAGAAACTGTTGCTGTGCCGCTTGCGGGGCCTGCCAATAAACAAGGGCGCATTGCTGCCGACCAAATATTTGGACTTGACCATCGTTATAACGGCACACAAGGCACATCTGTAATCAAGGCATTTGCACTGACTGCGGCATGTACAGGCGCAAACGAGCGCACATTAAAGCGACTTAACATACCGTATACTGCAATTTACACGCATCCGTTTTCTCACGCAACATATTATCCAGGTTCTGTGCAAATGTCGTGCAAGCTTTTATTTTCACAGAGTGAGGAAATTCTTGGCTGCCAAATTGTAGGGGCGAAGGGTGCTGAAAAACGCCTTGATGTTGTTGCAACTGCAATTAGACTTAGGGCAAAAGTCACCGACTTGGCCGAGCTTGAATTGTCATACGCGCCGCCGTTTTCGTCAGCAAAGGACCCTGTAAATATGCTTGGCTTCATAGCGCAAAATATTCTTGAAGGCAAAACTAGTCTCGTTGACTATCATTACATGCAGGACCGTAACCTTGAAAACACGATTTTACTTGATGTAAGAACAGCAGACGAATTTTCACGGGGACATGTTGAGGGCGCGATTAATATTCCAGTAGATGAGCTTAGAAACAGGCTTGGCGATATTGATAAGTCAAAAGAAATAATTGAGTATTGCCAAGTGGGTGTACGTGGCCACGTTGCCGAGCGAATTTTAGCGAACAATGGTTACAACGTTAAAAATGTCTCTGGCGGATGGAAAACGATTAGCAGTTTGCGAAAGGAATAAATATTATGAATCAAAAAATTAGTGTTGGCATTTGGGATTTTGGTATGGGTAGCTGCCGATACGTTGGCGAAGGCTACAAGCCTTATATGAATTTTGAAGAACGCGTTCGCGCGATTTCGAAAATCAAAGGCGCAAGCGGAATTGAAATCACATACCCAAATGATGTAAATGAGAAAACTTGGCCAGAAGCTAAGGCTTTACTCGACGAACTTAACCTTAAAATTATCGGCATGGGCGTTGAGCTTGTGTGCGACAAGCAATGGAAAACAGGCTCACTTTCATCTGCTGATAAAGACAGGCGCGACATTTCCTGCAATCTTGTCAAAGACGCAATGAAGTTTGCAAAGTCTATTGGAGTTAAAACCGTCAGCCTATGGATGGGACAAGACGGATTTGACTATGTATTTCAGAACGACTACGCAAAAGCATACGATTATTTGGTAGAATGTCTGCGTGACTGCGCAAAAACGGAACCCAGTGTAAATCTAGGTATTGAATACAAGGTATCTGAGCCAAGAATGAGTTGCATGATGAAAAACGCAGGCATGGCACTTGCTGTCGCTTACGAAACCGGCTGCGACAATGTCGGCGTTACGCTAGACGTTGGCCATGCCTTTAACGCTGGCGAAAACCCCGCCGAGGTTGCTGCGATTTTGCTTTCAAAAAAGCGTTTGTTCCACATACATGTCAACGATAACTATCGAATTGCTGATGACGATATGCCTGTGGGCAGCGTTCATTGGCCACAATATTTCGAGTTTTTTTACTGGATGGACAAAATGGGTTATGACGGCTGGTATTCACTTGATTTGTACCCATATCGCGATGACCCCACAGCCGTATGTCAGGCATCAATTAAATTTATCAATGGCGCGACTAACTTTGTGAAAAACAAGCTGCCAAAAGATTTTGTAAATACTGCCGAAGAAAAGCCAGGCATGATATTAGACCGCTTGTTTAGCGCGTTTTTTGGGGAAGAGAGTGTATAATGAGAGCTGCTGTATGGCATGGTTATAAGGATATACGTATTTCTGATGTTGAAAAGCCTAAAGCCCAAAAAGGCGAAGTTGTAATTTCTGTTGCGTGGGCAGGAATTTGCGGAACTGACCGTCACGAATATGTCGGACCCAATTTTATCCCTACTAAAAAGCCCCACAGATTGACAGGTAAAATGGCGCCATTAACGCTTGGACATGAATTTTCTGGCGTAATTGATGAAGTGGGCGAAGATGTTGTTGACTGGAAAGTCGGCGACAGGGTAACTGCAAATGGCACGCTTTGCTGCAAAGAATGTGACATGTGCAAAAAAGGCAGATACAATATTTGCGAAAAACTAGGCTTTGTGGGTGTTGGTAAAGATGGTGCGTTTGCCGATTTTGTCGCAGTTGAAGCTGCAAGATTATTCAAAATTCCAGACAACGTGACACTGCGCGAGGCAATTCTAGCCGAGCCGCTCGCTTGCGGCATACATGCCACAAGACTTCTCGGTGATGTTAAAGGCAAAAATGTTGCCATTGTTGGACCTGGAATTATTGGGCTAAGTTGTTTTTTTGCCGCTAAACTTGCGGGTGCTAAAAAGTTGATGGTGGCTGGTGTTGGCGATGACCGCAAATCTTTGGTGGAGAAAAATGGCGGCACATATATAGATGTTATGAATACCGATTTGTGCGAAGCTGTAAAAGCGGAGTTTGGTGGACTTGCTGATATTTCCTACGAGTGTGTGGGCAGTCAGCGCACGCTTGACTCAAGCATCTCTATACTAAAGACTGGTGGCTCGTTAATGGTTATGGGTGTGTTTGAAAAGCCGCCTGTATTTCCCATGAACGACTTTCAAGAGGGCGAGCGCAAGCTGCTCTCTTCACAAGCGCATCTTGACGAAATCGGTGTTGCGCTTGAGTATTTTTCAAAAGGTGACATCGCCGCTTTAGAGCTTATCACTCGTGAAGTTACGCTTGATACTTTAGTCGAAGACGGATTTGAAGAGCTTATTAAAAATGGCCCTAAACATATTAAAGTTGCAATTAAAATTGCTGAAAAAGAATAGAAAGAGGCATTTATATGGATTTGAATAAGGCACAATTTGCCACAAAAGCTGTACATGCAGGACAAAAAATCGACCCTGCAACAGGCGCATTACTTGCACCAATGCACATGACCAGCACATATTGCTGGGACCCCGAAACACGCACACGCTACCTTTCTGGAGACAAAGAGGGCATTTTCACATATGGCCGTTCAAGAAACCCTACCCAAAACGAACTACAGGAAAAAATTGCAGTTCTTGAAGGCGCTGAACGTTGCTTGGTTACAGCCTCTGGCATGGCGGCTATTTCCCTTGCTGTATTAAATGTGGCGCACACAGGCGACCATATTCTAGCTTACAAAACAATTTACAGTGGAAGCTTTAAGCTGTTTACTCAAATTTTTGAGGAGTTCAAAATCGAAGTCACATTCATTGAGGATTTTGACGAAGAAACAGTCGCAAAGGCAGTGCGCCCAAACACAAAAGCTGTTTACTGCGAAACAATGTTCAACCCAACAATGGGTGTTTTGGACATTGAACAATTTGTTAAAGTTGCAAAAAAATTCAATTTAATTTCTATAGTCGACTCCACATTTACAACACCATACCTCATTCGTCCAATTGAACACGGCGTGGATGTTGTTGTTCACTCAACCACAAAATATATCAATGGCCACGGCGACTTAATTGGCGGCGCAATTGCAGGAAGCGCAAAATTCGTTGATAAAATCAGAGCGTCGATTTATCAAGAGCTTGGCCCTGTTCCAAGTCCGTTTAGCTGCTGGTTAATGCTTCGAAGCCTCAAAACATTGCATATCCGCATGCGTGAGCACTGCGCAAACGCAATGACTGTCGCAACATGGCTAGAGCAACAGCCTCAAATCGAAAACGTAATTTATCCTGGACTAAAAAGCCACCCACAACATGACCTTGCGACCAAGCTGTATGAGGGCAAAGGCTACGGCGGTATCGTTTCCTTTGTAGTCAAGGGCGGACTCGAGGCGGCGACTAAGGTTTCTGATAATCTTGAAATAGCAAAGTACTGTGTTAGCCTTGGTGACTGCGACACAATGGTACAACAGCCTCCGCTAATGACCCACGGTATGCTCAAAAAAGAAGACCGCGAAAAAATGGGAATACAAGACGGACTTGTGAGACTTTCAGTCGGCATCGAAGATGCCGAAGATATTATCGAGAGTTTTAAGCACGCATTAAGCCTATTGAAATAAGCATACTGCAAAAAAGAGGTTAAACAAATTATGGATATATCTACAAGAACTTCGTGCGTCTGTACCGATAAAGAATTGCTCAAGGATAAGGCAACTCTTGCACATTTGCTTGAAACTATGATGATAGCTCGCAAATTTGAAGAAAAAGTCTTTGAACTTTTCGGAAAAGGCATGGTACACGGCACAACACATCTTGGCATAGGCGAAGAGGCCACAGGTGTTGGCACAACAGCCGCTTTAACTGACGAAGATTACATGCTCGCGACCCATCGCGGCCATGGGCAAGCAATCGGCAAAGGCTGCGACGTTAACCTAATGATGGCCGAAATTTTAGCAAAGAGCACAGGACTTTGCCTTGGTCGCGGTGGTTCAATGCACATTGCGGATTTTGACAAAGGCATACTTGGTGCAAACGGCATACTTGGCGCAAACGCGCCGCTTGCTTGTGGCGCTGCAATGACAATAAAGAAAAAAGGACTAAACCGTGTAAGTGTCGCCTTTTTTGGCGACGGTGCATCTAACGAGGGTGCCGTTCATGAATCCATGAACTTGGCCGCAGTGTGGAAATTACCTGTAATTTTTTGCCTTACCAACAACCTTTACGGTATGTCAACACCACTTGACAAGGTTGTAGGCGAAATGGATTTGACTAAGCGCGCGCTTGGCTATGGCATCAAAACCTTTGAATGTGACGGAAACGACGTTTTAGATGTGTACGAGACATCAGTAAAAGCCAGAAAACATGCACTGGAGCATGGCCCAGTTTTGCTTGTTGAGCACACATATCGCACGTCTGGTCACTCAAAAAGCGACGGTAATTTGTACCGCACAAAAGAGGAAATCGCTGTCTGGAAGGCTCATAACCCTGTCGCGAGATTTAGCAATTTCCTGCTTGAAAATAAAATATATTCGGCAGACGAAATTAAGTTTGCCGACGAAAAAACCACTAAAATTATCGAAGACGCCGTCGAATGGGCAATGTCTTGCCCAGAGCCGTCTGTTGACGACGTTTTGACCGACGTTTACGCATAAGGAGATTGCAACATGTCAATGAGAGAAATTACCTATGCAAATGCGGTTAAAGAGGCAATGTGCGAAGAAATGCGTCGCGACGAAAACGTATATTTCATGGGCGAAGATATAGGAACTTACTGCGGAGCATTTGGCGTTTCCGCAGGTATGCTTCAAGAATTTGGCCCAGAACGCGTCATGGACACGCCAATTTCCGAAACTGCGTTTCTCGGTGCGGGGGTTGGCTCTGCCGTTACAGGTATGCGACCAATTGTCGAGCTTATGTTTTCGGATTTTATGGCCGTATGTTTTGACCAAATCCTAAACCAAGCGGCAAAGATGCGTTACATGTTCGGCGGTAAAGTCAAAGTGCCCATGGTTATTCGCACGCCGTCAGGTGGCGGAACAGGAGCTGCCGCACAACATTCACAGTCACTCGAAAATATGTATTGTCATATCCCTGGGCTTAAAGTTGTTGCACCGTCAACTCCGTATGATGCCAAGGGTTTGCTTAAATCGGCAATACGTGACGATAACTGCGTAATGTTTCTTGAACAAAAACTTCTTTATCGCACAAAAGGCATGATTCCCGATGAGGATTACACTATCCCACTTGGCGTTGCCGATATAAAGCGTGAGGGCAGTGATTTGTCTGTTATTACTTATGGCAGAACTGTTCAAATGGCGCTTACAATTGCAGATAAGCTTGAAAAAGAGGGCAAGAGCATCGAGGTGCTGGACTTGCGGACGCTTTCACCACTTGACGAAGAAGCTATAATTAAAACTGTCATGAAAACGAAGAAAGCAGTCGTTGTCCACGAAGCCACAAAATTTGGAGGTTTCGGCGGCGAAATCGTCAGTACTATTGTTGACAGTGAGGCGTTTTATTACCTTGATGCACCTATCAAGCGTGTGGGGGCAATGTTCTGCCCTATTCCTTTTAATCCGACCCTTGAAAAAACCGTACTGCCAAGCATCGAGCGAATTGAACTTGCAATCCGCGAAATTTTATAAAAAAGGCTGTGTGAACTATGGCTAAAGAAATTATAATGCCAAAAAATGGCATGGCAATGGAAGAGGGCAAGTTGATTCGTTGGCTCAAGAATATCGGCGATGAAGTCAAAAAAGATGAGCCTTTAATCGAAATCGAAACTGATAAAATCACGATGGAAGAGCCTGCCGCCACTTCTGGAATTTTGCTTGCAAAATGGGCTGAGGACGGCGACACTATCCCAGTGCTTGAAGTTATCGGCTGGATTGGCGAAAAAGGCGAAGCTTTGCCAGAACGGAAAGTATTAGGCGAGGCAACGGCACAGGCTACGCTTGTGCCGCCTACGGCAACGCCATTAAATACGGCGGCGGCTGCGCCGAATGCGGGGGCAATCGCCGCAACACCGTACGCGAAAACTTTGGCGGCACAAAATGGGGTAGAGCTTGCGTCTGTGACTGCAACAGGCAGGCATGGCGAAATCACAGCAGCAGACGTTAAGGCGACACCGCTTGCAGGCCGCATGGCAGCAGATTTGCGGATAAACCTTGCCGATGTTTCAGGCACAGGTCACGGAGGAAAAATCACGCGCGATGATATTCTTGCGGCAAATATACTGCAAGAAAAAAATCAAACAAGTGTCAGAAAGCCAATGAGTGCAATGCGCAAGGCAGTGGCCAAAAACATGGTTTTGTCGGCGGCAACACCGACAGTCACGCAAAATATGAGCGCAGATGTGACAGGACTTTTGGCTTTGCGCGCAAAAATCAACGCGAACCGCGAAGAAAAAATAACGTTAAACGATATGATTCTAAAAGCGGTAGCAAAGGCTTTGGAATCACACCCCGAAGTTTTGGTGAGCCTTGACGGTGAAGATGTTTTGTGGCACAGCAGCATTAATCTTGGCGTTGCGGTCGCGCTTGACGACGGCTTGATAGTACCCGTTGTAATGAATGCGGACACTATGGGACTTGATGCAATCTCTAAAAAAGTCAAGGACCTTGCGGCACGCGCGAAAACAGGAAATCTTTTGCCTAACGAATACCGCGGCTCGACTTTTACAGTGACGAACCTTGGTATGTACGGTGTCGAGACTTTTTCGCCGATTATCAACTTGCCAAATGCAGCCATACTTGGAGTTTGCGCAATAACTGACGAGCTTAGATTGATAGACGGAAATGTCGAGGTTCGCAAGAAAATGGGGCTTTCTGTAACGTATGACCACAGATTAATGGACGGCGCTACTGCGGGGAAATTTTCGATGACAGTGCGCAATCTGCTTGAAAATCCGATGGAGATTTTGCTATGAGTAAGACTTATGATGTGGCTGTGATTGGCGGCGGCCCTGCTGGGTATGTTGCAGCAATAAAGGCGGCCCAACTCGGCGGCAAGGTAATTTTATTTGAAAAGGATACAGTTGGCGGCACATGCCTAAACCGAGGTTGCATACCGACTAAAACTTACATTAAAACCGCTGAGTATCTCCACAACATTCAAAACGCGGCATCTCGCGGCATTAATGTTGATGTATCAACTGTGTCAGTTGATATGGGCAAGGTGGTTGCAAACAAAAATAGCGTTGTGAAAAAGCTGACTGGTGGTGTTGCAAGTCTTCTTAAATCCCACGGCGTTGAGGTTATAAAAGCGACGGCGACGATGAAGTCCCAAACAACGATTGAAGCCGAAGGTCAAATTTATGAAGCTAAAAACACTATTTTGTGCGGCGGCTCTGTTGCCGATAAAATACCTGTTTCTGGAATTGAACACGCTAAAGTGCTGACTTCTGACGGTATTCTTGATTTGGCGGAAATTCCAAAACATCTTGCCGTTATTGGTGGCGGCGTAATCGGCTGCGAAATTGCGACAGCATTTAGCGCGTTTGGCAGTAATGTCACGATAGTTGAGGCGATGCCGCGCATAGTTTCGGCGATGGATTCTGAAATTTCGGCGGCGATTGCAAAGAGCCTAGTTAAATCGGGAGTCGAGATACTCACAAACGCTAAACTAAAGGCAGTTGAGGACAAAAAAGGTACGCCAATATTGTGCCTAGAGGACGGCAAAAAAATCGAGGCTGATGTAGTATTGCTTTCAGTTGGCAGAAGGGCTGACCTTGATTGCCTTGGCGCAATGTCAAGCAAAATCGCTGTGGAACGCGGAAAAATTATCGTCGATGATTTTATGCGCACAGGAATATCAAATATATTTGCGGCAGGCGATATTGTTGCTGGCAAGCCAATGCTTGCTCATGCAGCATTTAAAATGGGTGAGGCGGCAGCCGCAAACGCAATGGGCAAGAGCGAAAAAGTAAAGCTAAACCGTGTGCCTGGTTGCCTGTACACAATTCCAGAGGCTGCGTCTGTTGGATTATCCGAAGAAGAAGCCGCGAAAATTCACGAAATTTCTATTGGACGATTTAACTTTGGTGCAAACGGTCGCTCGCTTGCAAGCGGCGAAGCGGATGGCTTTGTTAAAGTCATAGTTGACAAAAAATATGGCGAGATTTTGGGCGTGCATATTGTTGGCGGTGTCGCTACTGAAATGATTGCCGAGGCTGTTGTTTTAATGGAATCTGAAATTACCGCGCATGAAGCCGCAGATATAATTCACGCTCACCCAACTTTTGGCGAAGCTTTTATGGAGGCTTGTGCAGACGCTTTAAGAAGGAGTATTCACTTACCACCACGTAAAAACTAAAAATTTGAAAGAGCTGATATTGTGAGATTTTTAGAAGAACGCAGAGATGTTATAAAAGCAGGTATGAAGCTTGACCGTTACGGTTTGATTGCGCTTTCTGGCGGAAACGTCAGCGCAAGAATGCCAAGCGGCGAAATTTTAGTCACACCGTCAGGCATGATTTACGAGGATATGGTCGCCGAGGACGTACTTGTTGTATCACTTGACGGAAAAGTTATCGAAGGTGAGCGTTCAGCTTCCGTTGACACAGAAGCCCTTTTGTATATTTACGAGAAAATGCCTTCAATAAACGCGATTATTCACACCCACCAGCCCTACGCTACGGCTATCAGCCTTGTCGCTGACGAATTGCCATGCTGCCTAACCACACTTGCAAATGCAACAAAAGGTGCTGTTAAGGTCTGCGAATTTGCGTCTGCCGCAAGTATCGACATGGGCATACAAACTGTTGAAAATGTTGGTACACAGCTTGCAGTAATTCTCAAAAACCACGGCGTAATCTCAATTGGGGACAGTTTAAAGCAAGCGCTATACTCATGCGTTTATCTTGAGGAAGCCGCAAAAACTTATGTCTACGCTCGTTCCATGAGCAGCGACATCGCAATGCTAACACCTGCGCAAATTGAACAAGCAATCGACGTCTTTAAGTATTATGGCCAAGGAAAAGCCCCCATGCCCAAGGAAGTTACAGCAAAAAGATAAAACAATATATAAAAATCCTCTCTTGCCTTGGTGCAAGAGAGGATTTCAGTTTTTTGATACTTAAAAATGTAATTTATAATAATTCCCACAATTTACTTAGCCGTGTCAATCTTGCGAATATCTGGAATTTATCAAGATATTCCAGAGAGAATTAAATCGCAGCATTTTAAAGTGCCCAACTTGCCGCTGTCTAGCAGTAGGTGGTATTGGTCCATGTCCTCCATTTGTTACCAGTGGTTGCCTAAAAAAAATTTGACCGACGGTTATCATTTTTCTTTAGCACGGCATCAACGTTTTGTGGTGTAATGCCATAAGTTTTAAGTGCTCGTCGTCTGCGTTCCTCCCAGTCGGAGTGGACAAACACGTGGAACACGTCGCTTCTCTCCCGCAGAACATGGCTAGCGCAATGGCCGATAAACACAGCTGGGCCATTGAGACTAAGTTCTTCGATAATTTTTGCCTCGGCAAGATACAGCTTTCCTTGCTCTAGCTTTATGTGTATATTCTAATGCGACATAACCTCCCGACGCAGTTAAAGTCTACGGCTGGAGGTTATGCTTTAAATTGCAAGTATTATTTTTTGTTATATGAGGTTTTCGCCGTTTGCTTGGATTGTTTTGGCATACCAATACGCAGAGTCTTTAAGTATGCGCTGTTGAGTTTCAAAGTCGCAGTAAACCATACCAAAACGGTCGGTGTAGCCAGTATGCCACTCGAAAGTGTCAGTGACGCACCAATGAAAATAACCGCGTGCATCAACGCCGTCTTCAGCAGCTCGGCGATATTCGCGTAAATAACGATGGAGAAAATCAATACGCGCAGGGTCGTGGACTTTTCCGTCAACCGAAACAACGTCCGCACATGAAAGACCGTTTTCTGTGATATATATTGGCTTATTGTAACGTTCGTATAAAAACTTAGGGCCCCAATACAATGCGTCTGGTGTAACAGGCCATTTAAGCGCAGTATTAGCAAAACCTATTTTGCGTTTTACATATTCGTAACCGCCGTTGCCATCGGATTTTATTTCGCAACCATTATAAATATTTTGCCCGTAAAAATCAATCGGTTCGCTGATAATTTTCAAGTCGTTGGCGCCAATTTTAGGCATATGCTTGCCAAACTTTTCAAGCAACTGCTCAGGATATTTGCCAAGCAAAACAGGGTCGCTCCATGTTGATACACTCCAACACCAGTTATCCTCTACAGCGAAAAAAGCTTTGTGGGCAGCGTCTATATCCTCGGGTGAGTTTGTTGAAGGATAATGTGCACTGCATGTGGGGGCAATCCCAATTTGCACATTAGGAATTGTCGAGCGCAATGCAGAAACTGCCATGCCATGCCCTAACAGCACATTGTGCATCATCTGCAATGTGTCCCACTCTGGCAGCTTAATTCCTGGCGCGTGGACTGTATTGATGTAGCAAATACCGATGAAACATTGCGGCTCATTGATTGTAAAAAAATTCTTTACGCGGTCGCCCAATCTTTTGCCGACAATTTGTGCGTACTCGGCAAACCACTTTGGACTATCTGGGTTAAGCCAGCCACCACGCTGATAAAGCGAATAAGGGTAATCCCAATGGAACAAGGTTGCATACGGAGTTATGCCCGACTCCAAAAGGCTATCGACGAGTTTATCGTAAAAATCAAGGCCCTTTTCGTTAATAGCGCCATCGCCATTTGGCAAAATTCTTGGCCAAGAAAGTGAGAATCGGTACGCCTTATACCCGATTTCTTTCATTATATCAACGTCTTGCTGATAACGGTGGTAATGGTCACACGCAACGTCACCGCTTGCGCCCTCCGCAATACGCCCTTCTTGTTTGCAAAACATATCCCAAATAGATAAACCCTTGCCGTCCTCGTAGGCAGCGCCTTCAATTTGATAAGAGGAGCTTGCACCGCCCCAGACAAAATCTTTGCTAAATCCCATCTTCATCCAACTCCTACCAATAATTTACTTTGTACTTTACACTCATAATATATTAACAAAAGCATTTAGTCAAATAAATTCTTATTTATATATTTGTCTAGCACTGTAATTTTTTTGCCTCGACCTTCCTATGATTTCATTCAACAATCCAATAATTGCAACAGGTATCAAAAAGCCCATGGCAAAGCCGCCGCCAAAATAAGCTGCATCACGCTGATTGCAAACACGCCAAATATTACACCTGTGAATTGCTTATACACTTTGCTCACTCTCTTCAAGGATTATCACAAACCCTGCATTTCCGTCCACGCGGATTCTTTGCCCCGTCTTAATCAACTTGGTTGCGTCGGTGACACCAACAACGGCAGGAATGCCATACTCGCGAGCAACAACCGTTCCGTGGGTCAATAGTCCGCCTACCTCCATGACTAATCCCGCTGAATTAATAAAAAGTGGTGTCCAGCCTGGGTCGGTGAATGGAGCTACAAGTATTTCTCCCTTGTCAACAGATGAATCAGCAGGATTTAATACGACCTTAGCAATGCCTTCAATTACTCCAGAGGAAACTGGGATTCCCACAATTGCGTCTTTTGGCAAATTTTCGCGGTTGTATTGGGCAGTGATAACTTCGCCATCGCTTGTCATAATGCGCGGTGGTGACAGCTTGTTAAAGTGTGTGTACTCCTCTTTTCTTATGGCGACGAGAGATATTGCACTTTTTTGGCTTCGCACTATATCGCAAAGTTCCCAGTAATTTAAATAGAATACATCTGAAATTTCTTCTAGCAGACCACCTGCTACTAATTTTTCAGCTTCATCTTTGACTACTTTTTTTGCAAGCATAAACCAATTGACTAAGAGATATTTTGGGTGTTCACGCACTGGCATTGTGTTGCGGAACACATGCAGCAAACGTTCAACTTTCTTTAAGTTTTTGGGCGATTTTGCTTTCACATCAACTATAAGCTGTTTTGACGCGGCTTTTGCAGCTTCGATTGTATCGGCATATTCGGTGTTGTGAACCCCGTGCTTGGCTGTGCGAACAATAGCGAGAATTGACTTGATTAGTGGCTCTGGATTTTCGCACCATCTTTTGCTTGCAATATCAATTTCCGATGCGCAACGCATTCCGTATTTAGAAATAAAAGCGTCAAACAGTTTTTTGAAGTCGTCATGCCCTTGGATTTTCGCTAATCTTTCAAAAAAAGTATAATAGTTTTCGTTTTCGAACTCTGCCAAAATTGCGCTAGACTCTCTAACTTTGTCGGCTACATCCGCCATCATTAATCCAAGTTGAGTTGTTATATTTCCCTCTAAGCCCTTAAAAACAAGGTCAGAGTGGTTGGTATTGCCAAAAATCTCTGTCTCGTTTTTTTGAAGTGACTTTAGGCTTATAAGCCCTGGCAATACGAACGGCAGCACTTGTTTGATAACCACGTCAAATTTAAAAATTTTAGACAAACCCTCAAGACGCTCAATGCCCTCTGGCAGACTATTAACTTCGTCAGTATAAGCTTTTATTTGATTTTGAATCATTGAATCCAAATATTCAACATTGTTTGTGGGGTCGTTGAATTTTAAATTTTGCACAGCTTTAAAAACAACTGGTGCTGCAAAGCGAATAAATTGCATCAGCGATTTTTTGTCCTTATGAACTTGGCTTTCAAAATCTTGGCGATTAACAAGGGTTTCTAGCGCACCACCCATTAACGCATCAACGTTTTTGAGAAATGACGGCATGTTTTTGCGAATAGGCTTAAATTGCAAAAGGGGACTAATGTCAACATATAAACGACCAGCGGCAGGCAACAAAA
>JAVBKH010000103.1:0-29594 GCA_031554155.1 Oscillospiraceae bacterium | reverse complement strand
ATTACAGTGCTTAAATAAAGCTCATTGAGGGTGCGGTCACCGCTGATTTCGAAGAACTCGCGGATAATGCGCTCGGCGGTTTCTGCAATACCGTCGGAATTTACGCCCGAGGGGATAACCACCGTCACTGACATATCCTGCGCCACGGTGTCGGAGGGTTTTACTAGGATATTATCATATTCACCCGCAATTGATTCTGCGGATGCTCGCACCAATTCTAGCAACGCCTCCGATGCGCCGCCTGTAGGCGAAGTGACGATGATGTCGACAGTACCTTGTCCTCTCGGGTGCATATCGTCAACACTTATATATAAAACGCCCTCAACTTTTTCGCAAATGCTTTTGTATTTGTCGCGTGTGGGTCTCGTTGCAAGGTCGGAAAATGAGTTAAGAGTGCGATTTCTAAGTGAGCTTAGCGTTTCAGTGTCGGCACCTTCTCTTGTAATCCAGCCAGTTTCGTTTGTGATTGCGGTCACACCCTCAAGGTGAATGAGGCAGCGCGAAATTTTGTCTGAAGCCACATTGTAGTCGCTACCCGCAAGCTCAGCTTCAACTGCAACAAGGCAAGTGCTTTCGCCTATTGGGAACACCACGTCGGAGGTGGAGAAGTAACGTAGCTCGTGACCGTTTGAATCTGGCAGCGTCTTAAAAACACAGCCTTTAGCAATTTTCAGCGCAGAGCTTGAATTAGTGCGGGTTAAGGTAATATTGCCCTGCGTCTTGACCGCCTGCTTAAGCGACTTTGAGTAATCCGCTGCACGCACCTGCATCCAGTCGATGTTGTCGGCGGTGGACACAAAAGAATTGCTAAGCATATCACGGGCAAGCATAAGAAGTTCAAGCTTCATGCGAACAAATATTCGCAGCAACGTATGGAACACGCCGCCGCTTTTGTAGTAGGTCACGGGAAAGCCCTCAGCATCAAGTTCCAATTTGATTTGCTCAACTAGCTGTGCCTCGGTTGAAATTGGAATAAGTTTGTCCAATATTTGTTTATTCAGCAATGTTTGTCACCTCAATTTGGGTTTTGCCAATTATGATGTTAAGTTGACGCAGCTCATCTTCGCCAATTAATCGGAAGGCTATGCCGACGCAAGCGTTGTCCTCGCTCCATTCCACGGCGACATTGATGCTTTCTACTGCAATTTCCTCGTGAGCTGCAAGCTTCACGCGGCATCGCTGCTCAATCTCCAAGGTGACAAGCTCGTCCTGCACAACATTGGCGAAATCTATCAGCGACCAACCCCAGTCGGGTTCGTACCACAAGTCGCCCTCGACACATACAGCCTCTAAGCAGAGTGTTTGAAACACGCAGTCGTTGTCTGAAATTATGGCAGCATCGCCGTTTGATGAGAGGGTTAACTGGTACTCGGAATCAATTCCAAAATCTGCGGTCACTCAATCACCTCGTCTATGATTATTGGGTCAAAGCCGCCGTACATTAGCGCGATGGCAACCACTCCGCCAACGCCCGCCTCGACCTCGATATGAGATTTAATGCTTGGAATCTCGGGAAAATCTGCATTGGAAAGGTCTTGACGCAGGGGTTTGACGTTGTACTGCCAAGTTTTTTCGCTGAACTTACTCATTGCTGTGACCTTAGCTTTGACTACGGCAGGGTACTTGAGGTGCGGAAAATTCTCCGCAATTTGCTTGGAAAAATTAGACTTTGCGAACTCATCAAGCATTTAGTGCCTCCTTGATTCTAGCCTCTGCAATGCTGAAATATTTCTCGCCAATTTCAAATCCCAAGAAGTTGCGGCCAGTCTTGATGCAGCCAACTGCGGTTGTGCCGCTGCCCATACAACTATCCAGAACCAGTTCATTTTCGTTGGTATAAGTTAGGATAAGGTATTCAAACAGGGCAACTGGCTTTTGCGTCGGGTGCATTCCGCGCTCGCATTTTATCTCAAGCAAATTTTTGGGATAGTTCGTAAAATGCGAAGTGTACTCCGAGCTTAGAGAATAAGCACGCGGTTTTCACGGTCTATCTCTGGTCGTCTCGGGGTATCTCGTTTTGACATTTGTTTTGGGAACGGACACCAAATATTCTATTTATCCCACGGCCTTTTTAATGCCACGGTAATGCCACGAGAAATCTTTACGATGGATTATATATGTACTTTGTTATATGCCTTTTTGCCCTTCCTCTCAACTGACTGATAACCAAATATTATTAAGTATATATTTTTAGTTAGTATCTCGCTTTAAATATCATCTATATTTCGACAATATCTGCAAAATAAATTGCTTTTGTAATTCTATAACTTTTTCACACAGTAATAAAATTTACTGGTAAAATCTAGTATATGGGTTAGGATTAGCTGACATAAAATGATGTATAAAGTACTTTTATGTACATTCGACGTTCGGTTATCTCGCAAGATTCAACTGTGGCACCAGACATACCCGAAATAATGGGTAATACAGCCTCTGCTATCTCTTGATTATCAATTCGCCTGTATTTATTTGATAAGAATGCTCTGGCGGTACCATCCAATGTGCGAACCATTCTTTTTGCTGGTTGATGGTTAAACCAAGTATTGACGTTTGAAGCTAACAATGCAGGTTGCTCCGCAAGCATTTTGTCGTAATATTTTGCGGGGATTCCTGTATGTGCGCCTATTTGGTCGTGAGCAATGCCGTTTAGTTGGTAAACACCACCGTTCAACGTTAAGACGGGTATATTGCCACATCGAATATCTACATCCATGCTTCGAGTATCTGCAATATAATCTCTTTTGCTTTCCGCCTGTCTTTCAATTTCAGTAGCCAATTCAACTAATGACCGTCCTGCTTTCATGATGTAATCCTCCATATAAATTATTTAATATTTTTTGTGTAAGTGTATTGTTGTGGACAGCAATTGCTTATAATAACTTTATTTCTAAAAGTTCACCCTCCTCGTCGAAATTGAGATTAAATTCTTCGTTTTCACTGGTGGTGTATACCCATCCAGCCTCGTCAATTTCCTCACTATAATAACAGTAGGTTCTGCCGTTGTGAGTTATTATTGATATGCCTTGCATGTTAGTTACTCCTTTCGATTTATACAGCCAGTTTCTTTTCAAGCCAAGAATCGCGAGCTTGCCTGCAAGCTTCTAACGAAAGTTTTGTGCAGCTAAATAGTTCACTGTCTGTGTGTCGGTAGTCGTACTGGTAACGTGTCTTTTTCGTAACTCCGCAGCGGTACTTTTCATATTGCTCATTTCCGTTTGTAAGGGATTTAGGGTCTAACATAATAATAGCCTACCTCTCGTTATAAATTTTATTTAATTGATTATTTTTATACCTATTATGGTTATATAATATACTATATTGATTATAATGTCAATACCTTTTCAAATTATTTTTATAATAATTTTATTGACATTAATAATCGTATACGTTATATTTATAATGCAGAGAGGAAGTGCGGATTATGGCTGTTTCAGATAAAGTGAGAGCTTTGCTCAATATTAAAGGTAAAAAGCTTGTCGATATGGCAAATTATTTCGACATGTCACCACAGGCAATGAGGAATAAACTCAGCCGCGATAGTTTTTCCGCAATCGATTTGATAAAGGTAGCGGATTTTTTGGGTTGTACTTTACAATTCGATGCTGGCGAAAATCAGAAAATCATACTCGGAATGTCTGATGTAAGACAGAAACAGGACGGAGAGTGCGAAAATGCGTAGAAAACGAATTTACCTCGACACTTCTGTAATTAGCTATATTCATCAAGAAGATGCACCTGAAAAGATGTCCGACACGCTATTATTTTGGGGTGATGTAAAGTCAGGAAAGTATGAGACATTTATATCGGAAGTAACAATTGAAGAACTAGCGGCTTGCCCAGAGCCGAAAAGGACACTTCTCTTTGAAATATTGCAAGAAATAGAGTATAATATAATCAAGAGCAATGATGAAATTGAAAAGCTCGCACTTGATGTAATAGCGCAGGGCATATTGACTGGCAAAAGCATTGATGACTGCGTACATATTGCTTCTGCTGTTATAAACAATTGCAACATTATTGTTTCTTGGAATTTCAAGCACCTTGTAAATGCAAAGACAATTGACGGTGTAAGAATGATTAGTCTAATGAATAATCTTAATACTGTAGACATTTATTCGCCGACTATGATGATTGGAGGAAATAGCAATGATGAATAAACCCGAGATTTCGCCGGACTTTACTTTAGATGATATTAGGAAACTTCGCCAGTACAACGATGAACGGCGCAAAAAAATGACACCCTCCGAATTGTCAGACGACATTAGAGAGGGTGCCAAGGAAGGCTACCGTATTATTGAGGAACTAAAAAGCAAGGCAAAAACAGCGAGATTTAATTCTTAATGCCAAAATAATGCCACGAGTAAAAATATAAAGCCACAAACCCGCATAAGCAAAGGGTTTGTGGCTTTGTTTCAATTATTCCCACTCAATCGTCGCAGGCGGCTTGCTAGTGATATCGTATACAATTCGATTTATGCTGCGCACCTCGTTTACGATGCGGTTTGATGCTTTTTCGAGAGTTTCCCACGGGATTTTCGCCCAATCTGCGGTCATAAAATCGGTGGTGGTGACTGCTCGAAGAGCGAGCGTGTAGTCATAAGTCCTCTCGTCGCCCATAACGCCGACAGAGCGCATATCGGTGAGAACGGCGAAATATTGGTTTATGCTGCTGTCAAGATTAGCGTTTGCGATTTCTTCGCGGAAGATTGCGTCTGCATCGCGGAGTAAATCAAGCTTTTCCTTCGTGATTTCGCCAATCACGCGAATACCAAGCCCTGGGCCTGGGAATGGCTGACGATTCACGAGATAGGCGGGGAGTCCAAGTGTTGTGCCAAGTGCGCGAACTTCATCTTTGAAAAGAAGTCGAATCGGCTCCACAAGCTCTTTGAAGTCAACCGCGTCTGGTAAGCCGCCAACGTTGTGGTGGCTTTTGATGACAGCCGCATCACCCACGCCAGATTCTATTATATCTGGATAAATCGTTCCTTGAGCAAGAAAATCAACTTTGCCGATTTTTTTGGCTTCTTCCTCAAACACGCGTATAAATTCTTCGCCTATAATTTTGCGCTTATGCTCTGGCTCGGTAACGCCTGCAAGTCTTGCCAAAAAACGGCTTTCAGCATTCACGCGTATAAAGTTAAGCCCCTTGTCAGCAAATGCGGCTTCAACCTCGTCGCCTTCGTTTTTGCGCATGAGACCGTGGTCAACAAAAATGCAGGTGAGATTTTTGCCGATGGCTTTCGAGAGCAATGCCGCAACAACCGAGCTATCAACTCCACCAGATAATGCGAGCAACACTTTTCCGTCGCCGACTTGTTGCTTTACGGCTTCAATGCTAGATTTGGCATAATCCTGCATCGTCCATGAGGCTGTTGCGCCACAAACGTCAAAGAGGAACTTTCGTAGAATTTCGCTGCCGTTTTCGGTGTGATTAACCTCT
This sequence comes from Oscillospiraceae bacterium, assembly GCA_031554155.1. Classification (GTDB taxonomy): domain Bacteria; phylum Bacillota; class Clostridia; order Oscillospirales; family Ruminococcaceae; genus WRAV01. The sequence goes on along the minus strand of JAVBKH010000103.1, from coordinate 24,154 downwards.
GGGTGGAACTGCAACCCAAACAATTTTCGAGATAAATCGAACATTGCGGCGTTTGAGGTCGAGTCCGTCGAGGCCGTGTTGATAAAGCCGTCTGGCAGCTTATCCACGTAATCGGTGTGGCTCATCCAAGTTACGCCTTGCTTAGGCATGTCTTTAAATAGCGGACATTCAGCGTTAAAATTAGTGATTGTTTTGCCGTACTCTCGGTTTTCTGGCGACAAGACATGTCCGCCCAAAACATGCGCGATTAGCTGCATTCCATAGCAAAGGCCAAGAATTGGAATGCCGAGCGCAAATATTTCGGCGTCAACAAGAGGTGCATTTTTCGCATAAACAGAATTTGGGCCTCCAGTAAAAATGATTCCAGTTGGATTCTTTTCTTTTATTTCCGCAATCGTCATGCGGTATGGGTGAACCTCGCAATAGACATTTTGCTCACGAACACGTCTTGCAATAAGCTCATTGTATTGCCCGCCAAAGTCAAGTACGAGTATCAGTTGCCTTTCAGACATTGATTTTCCTGCTTCCTATAAAATATACCTCTTTATTTTGCCACGAAAGTCCACAAATTGCAAGGCCTACTTTATTGCAAAGTAACATAAATTGGTAAAAATTGAGTTACATATCCTGCCAAATCATGTTAAAAATAAAGGCAAAGGGAGGTACTATATGAAAATTTTAAAAACTCTTAGCCTAATTTTTGTTCTGGTAATCACATTTGCTTCGGTGGTCTCCGCGGCGGACATTTTTAGCGTAAAAACATCGCTAAACGCAAACCCTGCACGAAAAAGCTGCGAAATTTCGGTGACTTCTGGTGAAGTGCTTGAATTTTCTGCCGATGACTTGGAGCTAAGGCTCGGGTTGAAGCCACAATCAATGAGCGGAATTACGGTGACATCGCTGCCGAAAGCAGAGCAAGGTCAGCTTGTGCTAGACGGCGTGGACATTGACTCGTTTGAATTTATCGACCGTGAAAATGTCGACAAGCTTTGTTTTGTTCCAAGCGAAACTGCCGTTTCTGCGAACATGACGCTGATTCCTCGTGCGGCAGAGGGCACAACCACCGACTTGGCCATTAATGTTTTGGCAGAGCAAAACTTGCCGCCGCAAATCGAAGGCAAATCTTTGACTACAATGAGAAATATGCCTGTTTCTGGCTACATTTCGTCAACTGACCCCGAAAATGACGGAATGAATGTTCGCGTGATTACGCCACCCAAAAACGGAACAGTGCGGTTTGACGGCCTTGCTTTCCAGTACACGCCTTTCAAAGACGTTACTGGCAATGACAGTTTCGTAATTTGCGCAATTGATTCGCAGAGCAATTTTTCAAAGCCTGCGACTGTATCTGTGGAAATTGAAAAGCCTAAGAATACCTTTGTTTATGCCGATATGATTGGAAATCCATCAAACTTTGCAGCAATCAAGCTTCGTGAAAAAGGCGTAATTAGCGGTATGCAAGTGGGCAACAAGTATTTCTTTGCCCCAAATGAAATGACCACACGCGGTGAATTTATTGTGATGTTGATTGCGGCAAGCGGCCTCGACTCTACGATAAAGCCCACGGTGAACACAGGACTACCCAACGACGCTTCAATACCGTCTTACCTCAAGCCATATATCAAAAAGGCCATTGATGCTGACATTTGGTCTGAAACTCAAGCGTTTGAGCATGAACAATTCCCATCTCGCGCAGAGACTGTGATTTTGGTGGATAGAGCAGCAAAAATCGCAGATGTAAAGGATTTCACACTCACAATGAGCGATGTTGTGGGTATACCAGATTGGGCAATGCCATCATACAAGAATCTTGCAGCGTACAAAATGCTCGATTTATATGACAATATGGCGCGTCCTGAAGAAGCGATAACTAACAGCTATTCTGCCGATTTGCTGTGGCAGCTATACAAGCACCTTAATAGATAATATTAATAAATTCACAAATGCACAATATGAGCAGAAAAGACAGTCGTTCGCGGCTGTTTTTTTCTGTTGCGATAAACAAAATTTTATGTAATAATATACCATATAAGTAGTTATGTGATTAGGAGATAATTTCGTGAAATATATTGATTTGAGAAGTGACACTGTTACAATGCCAACACAGGCTATGCGTGATGCTATGTACCGCGCAGAGGTGGGCGACGACGTGTTTTCCGACGACCCCTCAATAAACGAGCTTGAGCAGCTTGCTGCGAAAATTTTTGGCAAGGAAGCGGCACTTCTTGTTACATCTGGCACACAGGGGAATATGGTTTCGCTAATGGCTCACACAAGGCGTGGCGATGCGATTATTCTCGGCGCGGGCTGCCACATTGCGTCCCATGAAGCGGGCAGCTACGCAATGCTTGCGGGTGTTTCCGCTGAATTTGCAGAGGACGACAACGGCGTTATTCGACCAGAAAGCGTTCGCCGCCTAATCCGAGACGACAGCGCGCTTCAAGATGCGAGAACTGGCCTTGTTTGCGTAGAAAATGCCCATTCAAACGGAAACGTAATTCCAATTGAAATTATGGCTGAAATTTATAAAATTGCCAAGGAAAAGAGCGTTCCTGTTCATTTGGACGGTGCAAGGCTGTTTAATGCGGCGACTTATCTCGGCGTCGATGTTAAAGAAATGACGCAATATTGCGATTCTGTCATGTGCTGCATGTCAAAGGGATTGTGCGCGCCAATTGGCTCAATTGTGGCGGGAGATATGGCATTCATCAAGCGCGCACGCAAGTTACGCAAGGCACTTGGTGGAGGAATGAGGCAAGCTGGCTTTATCGCTGAAGCTGGCAAGCTTGCATTAACAGAGATGGCCAAGCGTTTGCAGATTGACCACGATAATGCGCGCTATCTTGCCGAAAAGCTACAAGCTCTTGACGGAGTGAGCGTAAACATAGAGCTTGTTAAAATCAATATGGTCTATTTTAAAGTTGATTGGCCGCAGGATTTTGTCGACGCGTTGCCTGCTAAAATGCTTGAAAAATCAATCAAGATTTTGCCGATGAGCGGCAGCGAAATTCGTTTTGTCACAAATAACGATGTTTCTCGTGAGGATTGTGATACAGTGATTTCAGTGTTATTAGAGTTACTTAAACATAAGTAACACCAGTATCTTTTATAGCAGAGGGTCAAAATGAAAAAACTGTTGATTTTGTCTTGCATATTACTCTTAGTAACTTCTTGTGCGCCCAAAGCAATGCCCGTTGAAGCTCCAAGCTCACAGGCATCGGCACAGTCAGAGGTTGCACAAAGCTCCACTTCAAGCTCAATGGTTAGTTCAGAGCCACAGGAAGTGCTCCCGTCAGTTTACAAGGCCACGAAGTCAATGTCGCCAGAGGAAACGGTAGAAGCCTATATTGAGCAGGTTTATAGCGGATATGCGAATCTTTCATACATAGATGTTAGCGAAATTGTTGAAATGAGATTCCAAGGCAATAAAAACATGATAAACTGGATAAAGCTGATGATGCAGCGACGCAGACTTCTTAAAGATGAAAGTCTTTGCTATGTGGAAACGCAGCGCTATCCATACTCGATAACATTTGAAGATGCGCCAGTCGACGAGCGAATGGGGCCTTGGATAGATTGGCTTAAAGACCCCAAAAATACCGTCGTTCATTTTAGGATAATTGGAGAAGAGGGCAAGGCGTATCCGCCTATGCTTGCAGTAAATTCACAGCATTCTATGCTCCTGAGCAAAGTTGATGGAATGTGGAAAATCGCGTTGCATTTTTTCCCTGGTTCAAATCGGAAGTTCACACAGGCAGGCATAATCGAAATGCAAAGCGAATCACAAACTCTCGCTGATTTGCGGCGAGAATTTGCTAATGCCTCTATAATACACGACCCGAACATGCCTAAAGATGCCGAAACATACGACTACGAGCGTGCTGTGGAGTACGCGAAAAAATACGCAGAAACCAAAAATCCCGAATTTTATGACGTGGGAGATATGACGGGCAACTGCGCGAATTTTGTATCACAGGCCGTATGGTACGGCTTTGGTGGAGAATCTATGTCCAACGAATGGCAAGGTAATTCTAGCGGCACCTTGGCGTGGGAAAATGTAAACCACTTTTGGGATTATATCAATAGCAAAAAAGAACTTGGCGGCACGCCTGTTAACGGGGTTACTTCCATGAACGAGGGCGACGTACTGCAAATTAGAACTGCCACGCTCACCGACGAAAGGGAACGCTTTACGCATACAATGATTTTGGTTGACAAAGACAAGATGATTTTTGCTCAAAACACGCCAGCAAGCTTCGTTTACTACTCCGACATTGTTAATGTTGAAACCCGAATAATACGCCCAACATATTTTGTTGCAGGCGAGTAGATGAAAAAATCCCGCCTGTTAACAAGCGGGATTAGGATTTTTTTGGCTAGATGACAGGCTCAATATAAGGTGACTGCGGAGGCATCATGACTTTTGGACGAAGCGCAAAATAAAGCTGTGCAATCGTGGCTTCGTAGTATGGTGTCACAAACAGAACACCTATGAGTAGTGCTAAAGTTCCAAGCAGATACCAACCTATAAACGAAAGGTCAAGCACAAACATTCTCCATTTTTCGCCTTGCGTCATGCGGCGGCTTAAATCAATTGCTTGCGCTGGCGTCAGTGACGGGTCGTCGCTGATTATATATGGTACCATGCGGTATTCATACGATTTGATGATACCGGGAATGATAAAAAGCAAACTCCACAGAAAAATGTATAAATTCATCATAAACATTGTTTTAACAATTGGCATGTACCGTCCGTTTGAAAAGGACGAAAACAAATTTGAAAATTTTCTATCGCCGTAGGGCGCGCGAATGAAAAAGCTGCTCTTGCCCACAATAACAGGGTTTGAAATAAAAAATGTAAACCCAAGCACAACTAATAGAACTATAATTGAAATAAAAACAATGCCCATAATTTCGACTGAACTTAAGTCTGTACCAAAGAAATTGCCATTTTCACCGCCGTAACTTGAGCTGCTTGCACTGCCTGCGCTGCCACCGCCGCCACCACCACTGCCAGCTCCTAAAAGCCCTGCAACGATGCACACAGCAAACGATAGCCAATATGAGATTTTTAGTTCCTGCTTGGCGTAACTTTTAAGCTGGGCCCGTTCCCACATATAAAAAACCTCCCTTGATTCATTGGTTACATTATGAATTATAATTAAAAAAAATGCAAGCAAAAAATTTAATGAAAAAAAATTCATTATAGTATATAATAGAAGATATGTATTCAAAATTTAAATAAAAAAGCAAAGGAAAGAGCATGATGAAGCTTTCAGCCTGTTGGATTGTAAAGAATGAAGAAGCGAACATAGTACGCTCTATAAGTAGTGTAGCGAATATAGTTGATGAGCTGCTTGTAATTGACACAGGCTCTACAGATAATACAGTCAAGCTTGCTGAAGAAGCTGGCGCAAAAATTTTATATTTTGAGTGGATTGGCGACTTTGCCGCCGCTCGAAATTTTGCATTGTCACAGGTAAGCGGTGATGTCACGTTTTTTCTCGACGCCGACGAATGGTTTGCCACGCCACTTCCCGACAATGCCAGAGCTATAATTGAGAAATATTTTGGAGACTCACCCGAGCTTGACGCAATACAGCTCGTCATTTGCAATCTAAACTCTCAAGGTGCAATAAAAACAAAAGGCATTGCCAGTCGTATTTTAAGAAGGCGTGCAAGCTTGGGCTTTCAAAAGATGGTGCATGAACAGTTTTTGCGCCTTGACGGTACGGACACAATAACAATATGCATTCAAGACTGGCCTCTCGACCACTGCGGATATGTCGAAGAAATTCTCTCAAGCAAAATGAAGCGAAACATTGCGCTGCTTGAGGACGCGGCAGTAATTGCAACAGACCCTATTGAACGCTGTATGCTGCGTTGCTACTTAGTGCGAGAGAATTTTCAAGAGCATGAAATGGCTTCTGCAATGAAAAATCTGCGTTATGCGCTTGAAGAGCCAGAGATGCTGCGCCGTTTGTGTACGCACTATCAACACGGAATTGCGCCGCTGTTTTATATAATGATGGTTGCTGCTAGTGAATCGCGAAAAGGCGTGAGCCGTCGAGAGATTCAGAATAAGGTTGTCAATGCATTCAAACGCAATATAAAAGATTATCCGGGAGTTGCAGCAATAGATTTATTTTATGATGTATTATTCGACCCAAAGGAAGATTTATTGCTTGAAAAAATTGGGCCAACTCTTGAGGCTTCAAGAAAAATACCTGAATCGCAAATATCATATTATTTTGAAGCCGAAATGGCAATTAACACCGCTGCTGCAAGTGCAGCTTTTCGCAGGGGCAGGTTGCGTGAAGCAATGGATTTTGCGATTGATTCCTTTAAAAATACACAAAGCAAGAGCCCAGAATCACTACATGTTTTGTTGAGCTGCCTGCGTGGTCAGCCAGTGGCCGAGATAATACTATTTCTAAACAGTCAGTTCGACCTTAAAAATCCTCAAAAGTTGGAGTATTTATCTGGTGCTACTAGACTACACGGTTTTCGTGATGTTCATGCGTATTATCTTGATAAGCTCATAAAAGCAGAGCTTGCTACGGTAGTGGATTATCTTTATTTGCTCGTTTTATATGGCAAGTATGAAGATATGATAGACCGCGCGAAAGAGAGACTTGATAAAAACGATTCCGATACAGTAGTGAAAATGATTTTTGTTGCTGTAATTTGCGCAAAGGATTTGCGACTATATAACGAAAACAAGGATTTGTTGGCGAACTATACTAATATTTTGGATTCGTTTTTTGAAGAAAGGGCTATTGAGAACCCGACAGATGCTGACTTTAGCATTTTGCTTAACGCATATTCGTTTGTCGCGCTTGCAGCGGGTTTGCCACGTGCAGACGAGTTTACATTAATTTTTTCAAGAGACCAAGGTCTAATGACATATCAGATAAGGGCGAAATATTGCATTGATAACGGACTTTTTGAGGATATATTGGCGCAGCCCATGCACGATACGGAAAACTTCACCAATAACAATTATCTAATTCAAGCGCTGACAATGGCGGGCCGCCTTGACGAAGCTTTTGAAAAGACGAAAAAACTTTGCGAAATTGGCAATATTGACAGAAGACTTATGCAATATTTACTTGCAATCGCAGACCGCGCAAAAGGCGAGTTAAAGCAGAAAGCAAAAGCACTTTACGATATCTATATGCCTGCTTTTGACCGTTTAATCGACCTAAGCGACTTTGTGATGGTAGGCTACTATTCTGAAGACAACGATAAGAAAAAGTGTAAAATTCTAAAAACGATAACGCCTGCACAATTTAAGAAAAAGATTGCAGAGGACGCAGCAATCCCGAAAATTAATGAGCTTGTTGAAGTAAGTGAAAAAGCCGCCGCGTTGTATGAGGAGAAATCAGTGCTCGCAATGGCGGTGGAATGTTTAAGGTTTGCGCTGGCCCACGGTTCGAACGAATCTGAAAACTACAAAAAGCTTGCGGACTTATTCTCGCAAATTGGCAACCAACAGCTTGCAGGTGAGCTTCGTAAAAGAATTTAGGTCGACTTTTTCGCCAATTCAACAAAACGTTTCTACTCTTAAAAATATAAGCAAAGGCAGGACGAATATGCAAAACAAAGATGACAAATGCAACGAAGCCATTCGTGAGCTTGAAAAAAAGCTTGCGATTTCAGGTAATCTGCTGACATCGCTTTTGGACAGCGTGGACGACATTGTTTTTGCTGTGGAATTTGGTACGCACAAGTTGCTCTTTTCAAACGGAAGACTTCACGACGACATGATTGACCCCATTGTGAATAGCAAGACATGTTGGGAAATTTTTTGCCCAAACGTTGGCAAGCCGTGTGAATTTTGCTTGCACAAACAGCTCGTTGACGAAAACGGAAACCCCACAGGAAAGCAAGTGAAGCATGAAGTTTTTAATCCGCATATGAACAGGTGGTATGACATCACAGCCACTTTGATAGACTGGCATGGCGGAATTAAAGCGGTTGTAATGGCGTACCACGACGTTACTGACGCCAAAAATGAAAGCAGAAATTTTAAAAATACTGTTGCAAGCTTGGAACTTGAACGCTCTATGCACGAATTTGCTTTGGAAAGTTCGTCAAGCTTTTCTTGGGAAGGCGAAATGTCCCATGATGTTTTGCGACTAAGCAAGGCTGTTGAGCTTGTGATAGGCTACCCGTCTGACTATTTTGACGACACAATGTCGAAATATTCATCTATTATTAAGCCTGAATATCGGGCGGAAGTTGATAAAATACGACGAGATTGCATAGATGGAGTAACGGAGCTGTACAACGCCGAATTTCCGATAACCACTGCTACTGGCGAAACAAAATGGTTGCTTGGGCGAGGCAAATTTGCCGATGAAAAGCGAGACCTTATATACGGCGTGACAATGGATATTTCGGAAAGAAAACGCTATGAACAGCGTCTTGCAGAATTGGCGTATAAGGATTCGTTGACAGAATTATTCAACATGCATTACTTGGTTGATGGTTTAATTCGCACAAAAAGCAAGGAATTCACCGATTTTGGTGGAATGTTGATTGATATTCGCGGATTTAAAAACGTAAACGACGCTTTTGGATTTGAATACGGCGATAGGCTGCTTAAAGATATTTCAATCAAGCTAAAGGAATTAGCAGGCAACAATCCAATTGTGCGCGTAACTGGCGACAGATTCTTGATTGTATACGAGAACTGTACAGAAAAGGATTTGGTATCGAATGCGGAAGGCGTGCTGCAAGCCTTTAAGATGTTTACTTTTAAAGACGGACAAATAGTGGGCGTTAACTTTAAAATTGGCATTGCAATTTGTTGCGCCGCTGACGCTATGACGTTGCTTAAGGACACTGAAATTGCGCTTCATTATGCCAAAGCCGACAATGTAAATGACTATTGCGTTTTAAATGCTGTGATAAAATCAGCGTTTCAAAACCGAGTTAACGTTGAGCTTGAGCTTAGAAAGGCCATAGACAACAAAGAATTTGAGATGTATTACCAAGCGAAGATTGACACTAAGACGAAGCGTCTTGCCGGCGCAGAAGCGTTAATAAGATGGCGACACCCAGAACACGGCATGATTCAGCCAATAGATTTTATCCCAATTGCGGAGGAAACAGGCTTAATCATTCCGATTGGCGAATTTGTTCTAGATGAAGCCGCAAAGCACCTCAACAATTGGCTTGAAAAAGGGCTTGACATGTTTGTTTCGTTAAACCTTTCGCCGCAACAATTTTTGTCTAGTGAACTTACACAACGCATCATTGATGCAGTTGAACGCTATAAGCTACCCGCCAAAAGTCTGGTTGTCGAAATTATCGAGAGAACCATGATTTCGGACTTTGGCTTCGTGAGAAATTTGCTTAATGAACTTCGCGCGCACGGAATAGGCGTATCCCTAGACGACTTTGGCACAGGATATTCGTCGCTTAGTTATCTCGATGAAATGCCGATTGACTACATCAAGATTGACAAATCGTTCATAGATAACGCTGTAGTCAAGAAATCAGGCAAGGCTATACTAGAAACACTAATAACAATGTCGCACAAGCTTAATTTTCAAGTCACTGCCGAGGGAGTTGAAACCGAGGAGCAATTCAACATGCTTGACGAATTTGACTGCGATTATATACAGGGATTCCTTTACTCAAGGCCTATGCCGTTTGATGAGTTTAACGACTTTATGGACAAGTATTCCGCGAATTAATTAATTAAGGATTGATTTGGTTTTATGCTCAAGAAGTATGCTTCCGATTTGAGGGCGGAGTTTCGCGGCTACAACGCCTCCTCGCTCAAGCTTGATTTATTGGCGGGGGTTACGGTTGCGGCAGTAGCCTTGCCGCTTGCTTTGGCATTTGGAGTTAGCTGCGGCGCAACGGCCTCTGCGGGGCTTATCACTGCGATAATCGCAGGAATTGTCATCGGCACACTTGGCGGCGGCTCGTTCCAAATATCTGGCCCAACTGGCGCAATGACAGCAATTTTAATTGTGCTCGCGCAAAAGCATGGCTTGTCTGGCATTTGGATTGCAGGCGTGATGTCTGGTGTTATTCTTATAATAGCGGGATTTTTCAAGTTCGGAAAGCTTGTTTCATTCATACCGTCATCAGTTGTAACAGGTTTTACTTCTGGCATTGCGCTAATCATCGCTATTGGGCAAATTGACAATTTTCTCGGCATAAAAACCCCTGCCGCAGAGTCTTCTGCAATAAAGCTAATCAGCTACTTTAGAGGACCAATCCACCCAAACTGGTACGCCGTTTTAATCGGCGGCATTGTCATTTCGGTGATGCTTGCATGGCCGAAAAAATGGGGCAAAATTTTTCCGTCCTCACTTGCGGGCTTGATTTTGGCTTCGGTTACAGCAATCATGTTCAAGCTGCCGCTTGAAGTTATCGGGCAAATCCCGCAAACGCTTATAGCCAAAGACCGCTTGAGTTTTACCGCCTTAAATATTGACTCGATTCAAGGTATGCTTGTGCCTGCCCTTAGTATAGCTGCGCTAGGCATGGTTGAAAGCCTGCTCTGCGGCGAGGTTGCCGCAAAGATGAAGCGCGAGAAATACGACGCAAACCGCGACCTTGTTGCGCAAGGTATCGGCAACTTGATAATCCCGTTCTTTGGCGGTGTGCCTGCAACGGCGGCCATTGCGCGCACAAGCGTGGGCATAAAATCGGGAGGTCAAACAAGACTTGTCAGCGTGTTTCACGCCATAGGCCTCGTTCTTTCAATGTTTCTTCTGGCACCCATAATGTCAAAGATACCACTTGCTGCGCTTGCGGGAATTTTAATTATGACGGCGTGGAGAATGAACGAGTGGCACAGCATCAAATACATATTTTCCCACAGATTCAAGAGCGGCATCGCGCAATATTTATTGACGATGCTTGCGACGATTGTTTTTGATTTGACACAGGCAATCATTATCGGTGTTGCGTTTGCCCTCGTGCTTTTTGTTGTGCGCATTTCCGATATGGCCATAACGGTGCATGAGGTTGACGGCAAGCGTCTTTCTGACAAAGTTGATATTGAACATGACGCCGATTTCGGACACATAAGAGTCGCTTACTTCACAGGGCCGTTATTTTTTGTTACTGTTGCCAAGTTGCGTGAGCAGCTTGCAGATTTTGAAAGCACAAATGTCTTGATTTTGTCCATGCGCGGCGTAACGTTGATTGATATGTCTGGTATACAGGCCATTGACGAGCTTGCCGACCAGATTGCCGCAAATGGCGGCAGACTTATGTTTTGCGGGTTGCAGCCAGAGGTTGAAAAAATGCTGCGGAGAAGCGACGTGATTTCAAGAGTCGGAGAAGATGCGGTGTTTTGGAGCGCAGACCAAGCCATTTTAGCTGCAATGAATTAGAGGCTGTATATAACAAAGAGCGCGCGAGTCAAACTCGCGCGCTCTTTGTTATGCTAAGTTAAAGCAATCGCTTTTTGCGGAGATAAAGGTATATTGCAAGTGAAATAGCGGCCATGACAATAAGCACAACGGGGTAAGCGTAGCGCATTCTAAGTTCGGGCATATGCACAAAGTTCATGCCGTAGATTCCCGCAATAAGCGTAAGCGGGGCAAAAAAAGTGGTGATAAGCGTGAGCTTGGTCATGATGTCGTTTGTTTTGGAGGAAACTTTGCTGTCGTAGGAGTAGAGTAACTGTCCGCTCAAATCGTAAAGGCTTGCAGCAAAATCATATAGCTTTTTAAGGCGTGTGTCAATATTTCTAAAATATCTGGTTTGCATTTTGTCAATGATATTGTTTTCGTCAACGAGCAACTCCTCGCCGAGATAGGACAAGGCGCGCAGTTGCTTTTTTGCTGTAAAAGTAAGTCTTCGCAGGTCGTTGATTTTAGAAAAACAGCTTGTGTCAACGCATGTGGTGATAACTTCCGACAGGGACTCAATATCGTCCTCCAACTGCTCTAGCATATCCGAAAAGTCGGCAAGCAGACTGTGGAACGTGAAAAAATACAGACGATTCACTGTATGGGGTTTGCCGACTAAGCTTTTTGCAGCGGAGATTAAAGCCTTTTCAAATTCTGCCAAGCGGGGGCTGTTATGTTCTGGAATAACAATAAAAAGATAATGCTTGGAAATATAAATATTAATTTCTCGCAGAATTACGTTGCGCGTGATTGTCTCCATGTGAATGAGGCTGACAAAATCGTAGCCATCAAAATTGGTGTAGCGAACAGTTTCGTCTAGGTCAGCACAATCAATAACAGTACTTTTTTCAAGCTTGAAAACATCATCAAATTGAACAAGCTCCTCTACATTGCACATGACAAAAAGCTCTTTGCAGTCAGCCATTTCAAGCGGAAAAATTTCGCTTTCAAGCACAATATTTTCTTTCAAATTAATAATCGTCATTTCATCACCACACTTATTTATTATTGACATTTTAGCACATTAAAATTATATTTGATATATATTTGAGACAGTATGTTTACAGATATAGTAATGTAGTGTATATTGTAATTAAGGGGTGGTGCAATGTCAGGGAAAATATCGTCAGATTTGCTTCGCGGGCATACTGATACCATAATCTTGAGTATACTTTTACGAGGGGACAGCTACGGCTACGAAATATACAAAAGCATTCTTGAGAAAACGAGTGAGCTTTTCGAGCTAAAGGAGGCCACGCTTTATGCGTCGTTTCGCAGATTAGAGCAGGAGAGTTGCATACAATCCTATTGGGGAGACGAATCCCAAGGCGGGCGGCGAAAATATTACAAAATTATGCCGCGTGGCGTGGAGCTGTACAACGAAAATATTGAGGATTGGCAGTTCACGAATAGAATTCTCGGTGATTTGTTTGGTGGGGAGTTAAAATGAAAGACCAGATTATATTAAAAAACGTACACCTTGAGTGTTGGCTCTTTTTTTGAAGTCTATCGACTGACTAAGCCAAATATCTTAGTTGATTTTCTATGATTATTCTGATAGACTTAAAGTTAATTTGCGCATTTGTTGGCAGATTCACGTTTTTTTACAATGGAGAGTAAGATGCAAAAACAAAATTATGCATTAAAATATCTGATGGTGATATTTTGGGTTGCAAGTATAATACAATTATTGAGCGAATCGGACCTTTTGGACAGAAATGGCCTTGCTTTTGCAGGTATTGTTCTGATTTTAATTGGAATTTTTTCAACACAGATTTCGTTTGTCAGCCGCATTCCGCTTGAACTGCGAGCATCGTGCGTTGTGGTAATGATAATTTTATTTGAGTTTGTGGTTGCGTATTTCGGCGGCAGCGTTGTGACAATTCCGATGATGATTTCGGTGCTTGCGATTGCAGTGACGCCTTTTCGTTCAAAGCATATTTTGGCGATTACTGGCATTGCAGGAAACGCGCTGATAGTTGCATTTGGAATATTTTTTCCAAGAGTCGTGTTTAATCAAATCAGCATCAAACAACTGCTTTGTCTAATTTTATTTATGGATTGTGTAATTATCTTTGCAAGAGTGATAATATCGTGGACAAACAAGCAAGTTCAGGCTGTGGCTGATTCGGCATTTGATGCAAACGAGGCAAGTGTGGCCAAGGGCGAATTTTTGGCGGCGGCAAGCCATGAAATACGCACGCCGATGAATGCGATTTTCGGCATGACAGAGATAATTCTTGCAGCTCCTCCTAATGCTTGCGTTGACGAACTAAAAGAAAAGGCCCGACTAATAAAAACATCAAGCTTTACGTTGCTTGAGCTTATCAACTCAATACTTGATATATCAAAGCTTGAGCAAGGCAAAATGCAGCTGATTGAGACCGACTATAATGCAAAGGCACTTTTCAAAAACCTTGAGAATTCGGTGCGAAAACAACTTTTAGGCAGCGACGTTTTGTTTTGCTGTGATTTTGATTTTTCCATTGCTGAATGTTTATTCGGCGACGACGTTAGAATTAAGCAAATCTGCTCAATACTTTTATCCAATGCAATCAAGTACACGAGTAAAGGCCACATTGATTTTACCGTCAAACAGGTACAAGCAGGGCAGAGCATTGACCTTGTAATTAAGGTTGAGGACACGGGGATAGGGATAAAACCAAGCGAAATAAACGAGCTGTTTTGTGATTACAAGGCGATATATGCCAACAAAAATGTTGACGGCATGGGATTTGGACTAGCCATCGCGGCTAGACTTTTAGAGCTGATGAACGGCGTAATTGATGTTAGCAGCGTGCATGGAGAGGGTAGTGTTTTTACTGTAACAATCCCGCAAAAACTTTCTGAACAAGTGATTAAGGCAGTTTATGATGCCAAATACGAAAATGTGCAAGAACTCGGCGCAACTGCAATATTAGTGGTTGACGACAACGCGACGAATCTTCAAATTGCAAAAGGGATATTCAAAAAATACAATGCTGAGATTGATACTGCGTCGTCGGGAGAGGAAGCTTTGAAAAAAGCGCAGCAACGTCAATATGACATAATATTCATGGATTACATAATGCCAAATCAAAACGGAATCGAAGCTGCGCGTTCAATTCGCGAAAGCAGCGCCGCAAACAGCGCAGTGGCAATAGTTGCCTTAACTGCCGATAATGACCGCGAAAATGAAAGATTGTTCCTTAAAAATGGACTTGACGCGTATTTGACAAAGCCTATTGAGCCCTCAAGCCTTGAGCTAATATTCCAAAAGTTTTTGCCCCGAGAAAATACAGTGGAGGTGGGCAGAAATGTTCGGTAATCTAAGGATTTTGCGTATATGCTCCGCTGTCATATGGCTTATCGGTTTGTTTTACTCATTGCCTTATTTGACTAACCCTAGAACTTTTGTGTCTACGGCTGCGACCATTCTCGCCTTTGCGGCGGTATTGGTATTCACATCAACGTTTAAACTTATTAGCGTGCTAAAACGAACCGCAATTTTTATGCTGTTTGCGATAGGAGTGACTTTCTTTGCGGCAAGCGTCCAAAATATTCCTCTTGTAATCCCTATAGTTTTGGTATTAATCACAATTGCATCAGCTACATTTTTGAGCAAGCCTCTGCTGATTTTTGTAAGCGCTGCCGAGCATATTGCGATTACTATTTTCTTTATTAGTATGCAAAATGTAAGCAGTAGCTTGATAACATCACACAGACGTTTCTATTTTGTTTATATGCTTTTTTGTACGCAGTTTTTTTCGTATGTGTTTATAGATTGGGCAAATACACAAATTAAGAGCAGTCGCCAAATGGCACAAAAATCTGAGCACGCAAGCCGCGTTAAGAGCGAATTTCTCGCGAATATGAGCCACGAAATCCGAACACCCATGAACGCAATAGTCGGAATGACGGAGCTTATTTTGTCGTCTCCAGATAACTCAACAGTAAAAGAAATTCAATCCAAGGCACTGCACATAAAAAATGCGGGAACGACGCTCATCAACCTAATTAACGATATTCTTGAAATATCTAAAATTGAGCAAGGCATCGTTGAGATTATCGAAAGCGATTATTCTGTGAGGACATTGGCTTACGATGTCGTTGAAATCATTAAAATGAAGCTTGCCGACAAATCTGTTGCGCTGCACACTGACATTGACGTCGACGCTTACCCAATGCTTCATGGGGATTCGCAGCGAATAAAGCAAATTTTGCTAAATATTTTGATTAATGCGGTCAAGTTCACAGAGCATGGATACGTCCTGTTTAAGCTTGGCGAAACCAAAACGGATAGCGGCGTTGACCTCAATATAACAATTTCCGATACAGGCATCGGCATCAAAGAGGACGACCTGCGAAAGATGTTCGAGCCGTTTCAGCAGCTTGATTTGAAGAAAAACAAGAGCATTGAGGGCACAGGGCTAGGCCTTTCCATAACCAAGACCTTGCTTAGCGCAATGAATGGCACAATCGCAGTGGGAAGCACTTACGGCAAAGGCACAAGGTTCACGCTTACCATACCGCAAAAAAAGCCTTTAGGTGAGCTGACAGCGAGAAATATCACCGACGATGTTCCTAAGCGCAATTTTGCAATCAAAGATACTGAAATTTTGGTTGTAGATGATAACAAGGTGAATTTGGTGGTAATCAAGGGCTTGTTCAAGCTCTATGGAGTTACCGTGGACACCGCGCAATCAGGATATATTGCGCTTTACATGCTCCAAGAAAAGCAGTATGATATAATTTATATGGACCACATGATGCCAGAGATGGACGGCGTTGAAACAACTGAGCTTATTCGTGCACTGCCGAATGCGTGGTGCAAAACTGTGCCTATAGTCGCGCTGACAGCTAACGTAATTTCGGGCATGGAGCAAGTTTGCTTGAATCACGGCATGAATGCGTTTGTTGCAAAGCCAATTGATATGCTAGAATTTGAGACTACGCTAAAGCGCTTTGTTAAGCCAGAAAATATCGTAGGGCTTACAGCACTCGATATTGAAAGTGCGGTACTGTCTCCTCAAATTAGAATTGACGGAATTGACACGAGCAAAGGTGTTATGTATTGCGGTGGCGTAGTCAGCGCGTACTTTGAGGTGCTAGAAGCGTATTGTCACAACGCGCCCGCTCAAATTGAGACTATGATAGCCTCGCACAAAAATGGAGACATTGTTCGTCTTGCAATTGAGGCTCACTCGCTCAAATCAACTTCTCGCGGAATTGGCGCGGACGCGCTTGGAGAGCTTGCGCTTTCAATGGAGACGGCAGCAAAGGCCAAGGACTTTGAGTTCGTAGACAAGCACATAAATGAGTTGCTTGAACAATATTCGACGATTTTCCACAAAATTGAGGAAGCGCTTTACAGGCTGAAACCGTCTGCCAAAGTGGTTGACAAGACGCCAATTTCGCAAATACAGCTTGAAGAAAGTCTTGCAGAAATTGCTGATGCTGCTGAAAATTACGATATTGACCTTGCCGCAAAAACGCTTGCCAAGCTTAAAGATGTTGAGGTTAGCGAAACTGTTGAAGAAGGCCTAAGAGAAATTGAAGCTGCGATTTCAATGTACGATTATTCGGAAATTGCCGAAAAAGCGAGAGCTGTTTTGGCAAGGCAAAATTAAGAACTATAATAAAAAAACAGATAGAGGGTGCAGTGTGAAAAAACGAATTGCGATTGTGGACGATAATTTGGCTTCACTTACCATTACCAAGATGATGCTTTCAAAGGACTTTGAGGTTATTCCGCTTACAAGCGGCGAAAAACTTTTGCAAATGCTCGAAAAAATTGTTCCTGATTTAATAATCATGGATATTGAAATGCCGCAAATGTCTGGCTTTGAGTGCTTGGAGGAGATAATTAATCGCAACTACAATGTGCCTGTGATGTTTCTTAGTGGAAACACAGGCGAAAATGTGGAGAGAGCTAAGGAGCTTGGAGCGGCGCGGTACATCACTAAGCCAATGGACCAAGCTTCTCTCGTAAAAATTATTGATAAGTTCTTTCAAAAATGATTTGACTTACATAAAAAGCACACCTAATTTGCATTGCAAATTAGGTGTGCTTTTTATTGTAACTATAAAGTACTTACTTCAACTCAACTAGCAATTCTTTGATTTTTTCCAATACAATGTCGTAATCAAAGGAGTCAATCAGCGCAGAAATTTCGTCGAGAGCGGGGTCAACCAGTTCGTTATATGTGCGAGTGCTCAACTCTTGCTGTACCTTTTCGGCGGACTCGCTGTCTCCGACCTTGCAAGCTTCTGAAAGCTCGTCGAGCTTTTGTATAAGCTCTTCGGAATCAATGTCTGTGCGTACTAAAGGCTTGCCTGCCGCAAATAAGCTTGTGGACAAAAGCTCGTCTTTAAAGCTTAGCATTTCATTGCAAATGGCGTCAGTTTCAGCAATACATGGCTCATGTTCGCCGTTTTTTGATGCCATTTCAAGTCGATATGCCCATTTTGTAAGCTCGCTCACACCAAGGTTGGCGAAAACACCTTTCATAGCATGAATCTTAATCGAGTAGTTTTTCCAGTCATCTTCCGCAAGTGATGTATTAATCGAGGCCACATAATCGTTAAGCTCGTTGCAATATTGCTTTAGAATTGTGAGATAAGCAGGCTTGTTGTTGCCTATATGTGACAGACCGCTGACTACATCAAGGCGTTCAATTTTGTAAAGCTCGCTAAAAATGCCGTCAGTTTCGGTGCTGACAGACTGCGCTTGAAAAATCGACTCGCCATTTGAGCGAACAATTTTTTCATCGGGTAGCCAGCTTTTGAGTATCAAATTCAAGTGCGCTGCGTCAATTGGCTTGGAGATAAAGTCGTTCATGCCCGCATGGGTGAACATTTGCTTTGCGCCTGTGACCGCATTGGCCGTTAAAGCGACTATCGGCAGCTTTTTGTACTTTACGTCGGGCATTGCGCGAATAATTTTTGTGGCTTCAACACCGTCAACTTCGGGCATCATGTGGTCCATAAACACGAGGTCATAGTCAGTGTTTTTTACCATTTCAACGGCTTCAGCTCCGCCAGGAGCAACGTCTGGAATTATGCTGTGAATTGAAAGAAAACCAGAGGCAACAGTCAAGTTTATCGGGTTGTCGTCGACTACGAGAACCTTGGCATCACAAGCGATAACGGGCTCGTATGTCTCCTGCACTTCAACCTTGGAGCCATCGCCTTCCACAAGCGGCAGATAGATTGTGAACGTAGAGCCTTTTCCATATTCGCTTTCTACTTGAATGTCGCCATTCATCAAGGTTACTAGCATACGCGAAATTGAAAGTCCAAGGCCTGTACCGACAATTTTGCGGTTGGAGTCACTGTCGAGTTGTTCAAATGTGCGGAACAACTTGGGGAAGTCCTCAGGCTTAATGCCGATGCCCGTATCTTCAACAATGAACGTCAAGAACGGAACATCAAATAAAATTGTTTTCTTTACTCTAAAGGTAACTTGGCCTTCGCGCGTGTACTTAATGGCGTTGTTGACAATATTTATTAGCACTTGACGGAAGCGTGTTTCGTCGCCGAAAATAAAGCGCGGCACGTCGTCGTCGAATGAATATACAAACTGCAAATCCTTTGCAACCGCTGTAAATTGGCTTAATGAGCAAATATTGTCGTACACGGCATGTAAGTTAAAGTGTACAGGCAAAATCTCAAGTTTACCCGCTTCAATTTTCGAAAAATCAAGTATATCGTTGATTATCTGCAATAAAGCCTTTGATGATTTTTTGATATCCATGAAATAGCTTAGCTGAACCTTATCGAGGTTGTCAGTCCGCATTAAATCGCTCATACCCATGATTGCGTTCATCGGTGTGCGAATTTCGTGGCTCATTGTGGCGAGGAAATTGCTCTTTGCCACTGTAGCGGCTTCGGCTTGCTCTTTTGTCTCCGTAAGCTCAATTGTTCGCTCTATAATGCGGTCTTCAAGGGTTTCTGTAAGCTCTTTTAGGGAGTTTTCAGTTTGTCTGTAACGATATAGGAATATAAGCATTTGCAAAACGCAATGAATTAAAATCGAAATGGAGAATAGGTCAAGGCTGTCCCACGGCGTTACGTTGAGCATGTATGTTGCCAAGCCAACAAATATTGTCGAATAGCTTATAAACGAAATCACAGTTGAAAAATGAGGATGCTTGATTACATTTATAATGCTTTGTATAAGCGGAAGGATAAATAATGAGGCGGAAAAAAATGCTGTGACAGAAGACAATTTCGTGAAAATTAAAGGAGGCGACAAAAGATAAAACACATTAAGCGAAGCGACACCTAAGTTAATTCCAAGAAAAAACGATTTACTACGAACCATGTTGCGCAAGGTTGTGTAGTTTGCAAAAAATGCGCCTGTAATCAGTGCACAGTATTCCAACCGCATAACAGATATAGCATTGAAACCGACCGTGTACAGCAAAGATTCTCCCGAGTTTGTGAGCGAAATGAACAGCGACAACAGCGAGACGATTGTATAATCAAGATATTCTCGACGCTCGCGTCCGTTTAAGTAAATCATAAACAGCGAAATAAACAGGAGGAACAGTCCGCCTGAAATCAAGCCATTTATAAATATCAACACCGCTCTAAGTTCCGCAATTGAGGGCGCATCGCCTAAGTAAAGGTTTTTCGTAAGGCCAGCCTTGGCATGTGAATCATTTTGCACACGCACAATAACATCAATGCTGCCCACAGACCCATGACGTGTAAAAAATGTATATCCGCTTGAAGATACGTATTGTGGCTCGTATTTGCTGAAATCCTTGTTCACCTTGCCGTTGCCGCAAATGAATTGGTCGTCGAAGTAAACGTCGCTTGCGCTAAGCTGATACCGCGCATAAATCCCCATGCCGTGAAAATAATCGGGCACGCTAACCCTCATTCTATAGGTTGCATAGCCAACTTTTTTTATAACGTCTTCTGGCTCATCGCGCCAATAATGTGGGAAGGTTACAATGCGAGGTTCAACCACGTTTCCATTTTGAAAATCCTCAAAGCTGTAAAGCTCATTGGGGTAGAACTCCCATTCTCCTTGCAATTTGAAAAGGTCTCCGCCCATATTTACGGCACTATCTCGCAAATCAATACGCCCGTTATCGCCAATTGCGACAACGGGAGTCGGTGCTTGTTTTAGAAGTCTAGTGGGAAAATCAATTGTTACAACAAAGCCATAAAAAACGATAATTATTGCAATCCATGCCAAAAGTATCGTTTTTAATATTTTGCTTGTAAGGTCAGACGACGTAAAAAATTTCATGTTATGCTCTCCTCACGATGGAAGCGGTAGTTTTAACGCCGCAAACACCTTTTTTTGCAGAACATGAACGTTTATTGGCTTAACAACGTAGTCAATTGCCCCTACACTTGTCGCCTTTCCAATAACCTCAAGCGTTGCATGAGATGTAACAAATATTATTGGAGTATCCTTGATTTCGGGGATTTGCCGCATTATCTCAATAAAATCAAAGCCAGACATTCCCGGCATTTCAATGTCGAGCAAAATCAAATCAACCTTAACAGTACCGAGGATAAATAGCGCAAGTTCTCCCGACTTTGCAACTCTAACATCGAAATTCTTTGATAAAAGATTTTTTATTATCGCAAGATTCATTGACACATCATCAATTGCCAATATTACCTTTTTTCCGCCGCCCATAACGACGCACACCGCCTCTCGAAAGCTCACTCTTTTATATTATAACACGATTGCGAATAATTGTCATTATTTTAGGTGCAAAACAAATTTCAAATATTTTTAAAAGTAGCTTGACTTTTAAAAGCTTATATGGTAATATAACTAGGCACTCAAAACAACGGCTAACGTAGCGGTTTGGTGCATATAACTAGAAAATATATCGCGGAGTGGAGCAGTTGGTAGCTCGTCGGGCTCATAACCCGAAGGTCGTAGGTTCAAGTCCTGCCTCCGCAACCAAATAACAGCTTAAACATAAGGTTTAGGCTGTTTTCTTTTTTTTGTTTATGTGTTTAGTTCTGCTACAGTTCTGCGAATTGAGTATTTCTGCGATTTTCTACTACATCACAAGCTTTTCTGATAATGTATTTATCATCGTAATTTTTTCTTTCATGTCAACGTGTGAATAAGTATTAGCAGTAATTAGAAAATCACTATGTCCTAGCCATTCTTGAATCTCCTTTAAATTGAATCCAAGAAACACAAGCAGACTCGCGCAACTGTGGCGAAGGTCATGGTATCTTATCCTTCGTAATTCATGCTTCTTTAGCAATTTACAAAATGCGCCTGTAACGTAATCAGGTTTGATTAAATCGCCCATAGGAGTTACACAAACAAAATCATCATATTCATGGTTGTACTTGTTTCCCATTAAAGTTGAATAATTTATTTGCTTTTGTTTTAGTTCTTCCAAGTAATCATATACTGCATTACATAAGGGTAAAGTTCTATAGCTCGTCTCGCTCTTTAGCTTGCTTTGTTCAATTGCGGTACGAGTACCAGAACCATTAATACCCCTGATTACTTTAGATGAAACATTAAGGTTTCTTTTTTGAAAATCAATAGCACTCCATTTCAAACCTAAAACCTCACTCCTACGAAGTCCATAAAAGGCAGCTAGTAATATAGGCGTTTCTAACAAAGTACCTTTTGAGACTTCAAACAGCCTATTTAGTTCTTCAATGGTATAAAATGAACCAATAAAACGTTCTCTTTTGGGCTTGTCGGCTAAGTCGGCAACATTCTCTTTTATAAGCTTAGATTTCACTGCAAGCTCTAAAGCTGTTCTGATTACGCCATGATGCTTGTGTACCGTATTAGCTGATAACGATTGTGATTTTTCAAAGTAATATCTTTGTAAATCCATTGGTGTCAGCTTTGTTAGTTTTATATTCTTTTCCTTAAAGTATGGGTAAATGTGTTTATTCAACATATGTACATAACCATCATATGTAGTTATTTGTACTTTTTGCTTGCTCATTTCAACCCATTCTTTTACAAATTCGCAGAACAACATTTTTGAAGGTTCAATATAAGTTGAATCTCCATGCTCTAACAATAATTCATTTAATATTTGCTCGGCTTTGCGCTTGTTTCCCTTGAGTGGTAACCCTGTAGCAATCCATTTCTTTTTATATTTTCCATCCGAATCTTTGAAGTTGAGTATTGCATAGTAATAACCTTTTTTTTCTTGAATTCTACCTGTCATTTGCCTTTTCCTCCTAAAATAAAGGCGTGTCTACTGTTGATAAATCAATTATAACCCAGTAAACACGCATAAGCAATATTTTTATTAATTAACCAGATTTTCTAAGTATTCTATGACCCATTTTTTAGGTATTTTATGCACTTTGCCAATTCTAACACTTTTAATTTGATTTTCATTTATAAGCTGATAAGCCTTATTTCTGCCTATATTTAACATCTCTTGTAAATCGGTTACATTTACAACATCTGAATAATCGCTGAACATTTCATAAGTTCCATTGTTATTAATCATCTAGTAATTTCCTCTTTCAATAAAATAACAGGGTCAAGCTTTATAGCTCAACCCTGCTTTGTTCTTCATTTACTACTGGTGAATTTTCATTAGCTTGTTCTTGTGCTTTCTCTTGGCTTATACGTTGCATTTCTAAGGCTACATTATTTGTATAGGGTGATATGTCAATAACACTCTGTAAACTCAATGCGCCCATGCTACGTTGCGTCTCCAAGTCTTTTAACAATGCACTTGTATCAGTTGGACGATTTTCTATAAAAGTCATATCAAGTGAATCAAATTCATCATCTGAAAATTTAACACCTTGTATTTCCAATAATTTTCTTATGTAATCAAATCTTTTATAAAAACCCTCTCTTAGAGATTGAATAGTTTTCTTACATATGTTTGATGTACTAGAAAATAATAATTTTAGAGAAATCTCGCTAATATTGGCAAGGTTTGATTGACCTATGACGCTTGCAGGAATACCCGCTACTGCATACAACTGTTGAAATAGATGGTCAAGCAAAATCTTTATACTTGCGCTATCAAGTAGACCAGTACAATACGAAAATGAACCACCATCTTCAAGATTCAGTGTTGCGCCTACGATGTCGCGCGGAATTTTATCAGTTAAACGTTGGCCAGAACTAACCCCTATTGGGTTCATCGAGAGCATATCTACACTATCATCAAGTTTAGATAATAGAGTTTCAATTTCATCAACAATAGGAATTAAATCGAGTAACATGCTATCGCCAAATTGAGGATATGCACTTTTATCAAGCATTGAATAACAAATAGGTAAGCCGCTTAAATTGGCATAGGATTTAACCATATTTTCATTTTGGTACACTTCAACACGTTCTGGATAATAAACAATATAGTGAGCAGTTGAGGTCTCTGAATCCGTCCAATGTTCAATAAATGAAATATAATTATAAGTGCTATCATCATACACAGGAAACGCATCTTCATTAGAAATAACTTTTGATTTGATTACACCATTCTCTAAAAATAAATACTCAAATGCGTTCCCATATTTATATAAAGGGTCTGTTGAAAAACTAATAAAAAAGAAGAAAACGGCAGAGCAAATTGCCCAACCGTTGAAAACTTGGAATATATATCCAGAATCCGCCTCGAAAAGAGGCTGGTTATATAGTTTCGGGCGCACCTCACCCTTGAACAACCGACTCCAGTACTAAAAGTCGCCTAAAATTGTAGGCGACTGCATATAGGAATTCGGCAGCTTGATTCTTGGCAATACCACGATAGCGGACACGCTGATTTTGCTTGGAAAATGTTCGCTCGTAAGGGCTGCGA
>JAVBKH010000108.1:0-5818 GCA_031554155.1 Oscillospiraceae bacterium | reverse complement strand
GATTGTAAAACCAGGCAAGTTGGTAGGGTTCGAAAATTATATTGCATTGTTTACCGAGGATAAATTTTTTCTCAAGTCTCTGAGAGTGACACTTATTTACACATTTATATCTGTGCCAATGAAGTTATTGTTTTCCTTATTCATAGCAATGCTTCTAAATATGAAGATTAGAGGAATTCATACTTTTCGCACAATTTATTACCTACCCTCAATTATGGGAGGCAGTGTAGGTATCGCAGTTCTGTGGAAATTTCTATTTGTTAAAGATGGCATTGTCAATAGGGCTTTAGATTTTATACATATCCCAAAGGTAAACTGGCTGGGAGACCCAGACATTGCACTAATTACAATAAGCTTATTGGCGGTTTGGCAATTCGGCTCGTCAATGGTCTTGTTTTTGGCAGCGTTGAAAAATGTGCCAAAGGATTTATATGAGGCTGCATCAATAGATGGCGCGGGAACTATAATTCAATTTTTCAAAATAACACTGCCGATGCTCACTCCAATTATTTTCTTTAACCTAATGATGCAAACTATCAATGCTTTGCAGCAGTTTACTTCTGCATTCGTTATTACAAACGGAGGCCCTAACAGAGGTACATATTTAATTGGACTTAAAATTTATGAAGACGCATTTAGCCACTTAAACATGGGTTACGCCAGTGCAACCTCTTGGGTATTGTTTGCAATTATCTTGGTAATAACTCTCATATTGTTCAAAAGTTCAGACGCATGGGTGTATTATGGTGATGGGGGTGCGAAATAAATGAATATCGGAAAAAGTGCAGGCCGTATCTTAACTTACATGTTTTTACTATTAATTGGCTTCTTTATGATATATCCTCTCTTGTGGCTTTTTTTCGCAACCTTTAAGGACAATACCGAGTTATTCGGTTCTATGTCAATATGGCCTCAAAAATTTTCGTGGGACGCTTTCCGCAATGGTTGGAAAGGTAGTGGACAATTCACATATAGTACATTTTACCTAAACACGTTTAAGCTCGTTATACCAAAGGTTGCATTTACGGTACTTTCCACAGGAATTGTCGCATATGGGTTTGCGCGGTTCGAGTTTCCATTTAAAAAGACATTGTTTGCTCTTATGATTTCAACTATGATGCTGCCTGAAGCGGTAATTATTTTGCCACGGTACATAACCTTTAACCAGCTAGGCTGGCTTGACACATATCTTCCCTTTACAATTCCTGCATTGCTTGCGTGCTATCCATTCTTTATTTTTATGCAAATACAATTTTTCAGGGGTATTCCTAAAGAGTTGGATGAATCTGCTTGCGTTGACGGGTGCAACACATTTATGATTTATGTTAAAATTCTACTCCCACTGATGAAGCCGACTATTTTCTCGGTAATCATTTTTCAACTTATGTGGAGCTGGAATGATTTTTTCAACAATCTTATTTATATCAGTAGTGTAAAAAAATACACACTTTCTTTGGCGCTAAAAATGTCTATCGACAGCCAAGGGGCTATTACCCAGTGGAATCAAGTTCTAGCTATGGCGTTTGTTTCTATAATTCCGCCTACTTTGCTATTCTTCTTTGCTCAAAGATATTTTGTTGAGGGCATTTCTACATCCGGTATCAAGGGATAGGAAAGACAAGGAGTATACTATGCAATATAATGATTTCGATAAATTATGGATTGACACCACTATCGAAAAAATTCAAGAAAAAATGGCATGGGTTGCAGAAGACTTATGTGGCACCATGCCAGCGGTGTGCCGAAATGGATTTTACGATGACAGAAAAACTATGCAGACAGATAGTACTGAGCTTGGAATAAGTTGGTGGACTAATGGATTTTTCGGTGGATTGCTATGGCAGCTATATTACGAAACAAAACTAGAAAGATACGCACAAATTGCATCAGTTTTAGAAGACCAGATGGATGCCTGCTTTGAAGACTATTATGGGTTACACCATGATGTGGGGTTTATGTGGCAGCCTACATCAGTTGCAAGCTACAAGCTGACAGGCAATCAATTATCGAAAAAGAGGGCGCTCCATGCCGCGTGCATTCTTGCAGGAAGATTTAATCCCGTCGGCTTTATACGCGCTTGGAATGACAATCCAGCACAGGATACAAAGGGATGGGCAATTATTGACAGCCTTATGAATTTATCTCTGCTCTATTGGGCTTCACAAGAAACGTTAGACCCACGATACAAGAATATTGCAAAAATACATACTGAAACGGTCAGCAAGAATTTTATTAGGCCAGATAACACATTTTGCCATATTGTTGAGTTTAATCCGCAAACAGGTGAGAGAGTTAAAAGCCACGGTGGTCAGGGTTTTGGGCATGGCTCATCTTGGACACGTGGCCAGGCGTGGGCAATCTATGGCTTAACTATTGGATTTTTGCACACTGGCGAGAAGACTTATCTTGAAACGGCATTACAGGTTGCCGACTATTTTATAGCGAATATTCCTGAGAGCGGCATAATACCAATAGATTTTCGCCAACCCAAGGAGCCTGCATTAATGGACGATACCGCGGCGGCAATTGCTGCATCATCACTATTGGAATTGAGTAAACTTGTGGAAGCGCAGCAAGGTGCACGTTATCAAACGGCAGCACTATTGATGTTAAAGGCAATAACTAATTATCACTGTGACTGGAGTCGAGAACGTCAAGCTATTTTGACAAGCTGTTCCAGCTCATACCACGCAAAAGAACATCATCTTGGCTTTATGTATGCTGATTATTTTTATGTCGAGGCATTATACAAATTAAAAGGAGACCCATATTTCCTTTGGTAATGGAGGGCATGTAATGACAAAAATTGAACTTCAAGAGCGACTTATGACTTTTCTATCGCCATTGATGCCGTTTTACAACACCAATGGCGCAAGCTTGGATATAGGTTCAACTGGTGCTTGTTATGGCGAAACCGTAATTAAAATGGAGGCATTTTCAAGACCATTGTGGGGTCTTGCACCGTTTTGGGCAGGCGGAGGGGCGAATGCGACACTCGAAAGCATCTACAAACAAGGTATAGCAGAAGGAACGAATCCAAACAGCAAAGGCTTTTGGGGCAACAGTGCTGACTGTGACCAGCGTCTTGTCGAAATGGCTGCCCATGCTTATGGTATCTTGCTGTCACCGCAAAAAACATGGGAAGTATTGACGGACTATGAAAAAGAAAACTATGCTAGTTGGCTTGCGGAAATAAATAAATATGAATGTTGTGATAGCAACTGGCAGTTTTTTTGCGTTCTTGTTAATTTGGCATTGCGCTCGGTTGGAAGACCTTATGACCAGAAGAGGATGGAAAAAAGTCTAAATCGAATAGAGGATTTTTACTGCGGTGATGGGTGGTATACAGACGGTGAAAAGCGAATGCAAGATTATTATGTGGCATTTGCGATACACTTTTACAGTCTTTTGTATTCTTCGGTCATGGAGGGTGAAGACCTTGAGCGTTGCAAGAAATATAAAGAGCGTGCAATTTCGTTTGGTAAGGATTTTATCTACTGGTTTGATGAAAACGGTGCTGCAATACCATACGGGCGTTCTCAAACTTATCGCTTTGCTCAGGTTAGTTTTTTCTCAATGTGTGTTTATGCAGGTGTTGAAGTATTCCCCATTGATGTGATGAAAGGACTAATTTTGCGGCATTTGGAGTATTGGGATAGACCTACCATAGCAGATAACGCGGGTGTACTAACTATTGGCTATCATTACCCTCTTTTGACGATGGCAGAGGGATACAACGCTCCTGGCTCACCGTTTTGGGCATTAAAAGCTTATGCTATATTGGCGCTTCCTGATGAACACCCATTTTGGAAAGCAAGTCCAGCCCCACTACCATATCTGGAAAAGCTCCACTGGATAAAATCTGCCGACATGTTGGCGCAGCGATTACACAATCAAGCAATACTATATCCAGCAGGGCTTCACTTAGACCACAAACATGCTCATGCAGAGGAGAAATATTCAAAATTTGCGTATTCGTCCCGTTACGGATTTAGCGTGCCCAGGTCTTCAAAAACATTGCAGGAGGCAGCACCAGATAGTACGTTAGTATTTGATATAAACGGATATCTTTTTTCCAGAGGTACTATATTACTTAAAAAAGTGGAACATGATAGAATCTGGACTAAGTGGAGTCCGTTTGTCGGCATTGAAGTGGAGACTTGGATTATCCCAACAGATAATGGGCACGAGCGAATACATAAAATTTTTAGCGATTGGCAATGCACCGCATATGACTGCGGGTTTGCCGTTCCGATTGTGGAAGATGATAGCTGTTATTGCAAATCAATAGGAGATGTTTCTGGATGTTTCCAATGGATAATGGCTGACCCAAATACAAACCTTATGTGTCCGATGACAAAAATTCCCTCAATTCGGTACGATATACAAAAAGGAACACAAACAATTAGCACATTGATATTGGTCGATTAAAACATTAAATCGTTATTATTAAATCTGCACTAGTTTTTTTTCATATTTATCCAAATCCATTTAAGTTTACCACTGAACACTATGTTGATTGCGATAAAATATTTAAGGAGGATTCGAGATGCTTTTAACTCTACAAATTGAGAATATTGATGGCAATGTTTTAGCGCAAAACACTGCATCAGACCGCATTAATTTGGTTTATACTAATGAATACAATTCAGGTGACCGTATTGTTATCGAATCTGATACGGCGAACTGTTATCTCATTGTTCAGCTTGAGGACAGTATGCCGAAAACTTTTGTATTCATGGGTGAAAATCGTCATGTCATGAATATTCCGTTTGACGAAAAACGAGTGTCCTACTCACCCAAAAGTTTTACAGGAAACGTACATCTTCTAACGGCTCGTTGTGCCACTAGGCAAGAAATTGCGATGTACAAAAATCTCGCATTTAATCCATTTGACTGCCACGAGAATACTTGTCTGTTTCCCCATTCCTATGCAAATGTGGAGACCAGAGGCGAGGCAGTTTTTGCCTCACGCAACGCGATGGACGGTGTTTATGCAAATAACAGTCACGGCGCATGGCCATATCTAAGTTGGGGAATCAACCGCAACTCTGATGCCGAAATGCGAATTGATTTTGGACGCACTGTTAATATTGACAAGGTTGTGCTAACAACACGCGCAGATTTTCCGCACGATAGCTGGTGGGTACAGGCTACAATGAAATTCTCTGACGGCAGTAAAATCACGTTCCCACTTACTAAAACCGAGTATCCTCAGGTTATAGAATTTGCACCACGCAATGTGGAATGGGCGGTTCTATGTGAACTCATTAAAGCTGACAATGAATCGCCGTTTCCAGCACTTAGTCAAATTGAAATTTGGGGCAACGAAATATAGAGAGGAAAAAATATGATGGACATCAGATATTCAGCAAATCAGCGCGACGTTAAGCGATACACAACAGACGAGCTTCGCGACGAGTTTTTAATCGATGGTTTATACAAAACTGACGAAGTTGTCGCAGTTTACAGCCATGTTGACCGTATGGTTACACTTGGCTGTATGTCTGTTAACGAGACTGTTTCAATCGATAAGGGTATTGATATTTGGGCTAACTTTGGCACAAAGTTTTTCCTTGAACGCCGAGAAATTGGCATATTCAACATTGGCGGAGACGGCAAAATAACTGTTGACGGCAAAGATTATGCAGTTGGCAACAAAGACTGCTTGTACATAACTAAAGGCGCAAAAGAAGTGCTGTTTTCAACCGTGGACTCTTCAAAACCCGCAAAATTCTATATGGTTTCTGCCCCTGCGCATTGCAGCTACGAAAACAAGCTGATTACCTTTGCTGATGCGGCAAAAAAACCGCTTGGC
>JAVBKH010000173.1:0-3230 GCA_031554155.1 Oscillospiraceae bacterium | reverse complement strand
GCGACTTTTTTTTCTTCCAAGATTCTTAAAGCTCATCATTAAGGTGTCAATAAACATTTTTATTCCAATCTATTACGGCGCTATATTTGCTCGACCTTTTAGATTAATCATTGAGCCTTCTTTTATCAGGTCGTTAGGATTGTACACAACCACAGTGTTTTCTGCAATTGGGCTTAGAATCTCAACGTCGTTTGTAAGCTCCTGCCCTGTTATAATTACCTGCTTTTTTAGCTTTCCGTCCACATAAACATAAATATATTCGTTGTTGTTTTCGTCTTGACGAACAGCTTCATATGGCACAGTGATAAGGTCAAAGTTGTTGCCGCCTGTTATTTCAACTTTAGCCGAAAAACCTGGTTTGAGATTTTTGTCGGTTTTTAGTAGCATTATTTCAACGTCTACAACTGTTTCGCTGCCTGTCAAGGATTTTCGGGCGGTGGGAAAAATCTTGGTCACAACGCCGCCGTAAACGCTGCCGCCAAAACCAACGCCCCTAACGCTTGCTTTATCGCCAATGTTTATTTTCGCTATGTCTCCTTCGCCTACTTGGGCAATGACCTTAAAATTGTCGGTGTCTGCAATTGTGAACACGGCTTTTCCAACTGACGTTGGAGCGTCAGCACGAATGTTCACCTCGGTGACAGTGCCTTTTATCGGCGACATGATTTTTTCTGGCGAATTTTCAGCAACCACCACCGACACATTTGTTGATGCAGCGTCGCTTACGTTGCCGCTTTGAAGCGCACTTTGTAGCTGCACAAAATCAACTCCACCGCCACTTAAAGCGGCGGTAAGGCCAAAGTCGCTTGCCAAAGCAAGCCAGTCCACAGCACCGTTATTTTTGTTGCTTGCGGCGTCATCAGCAAGCTCTGTTAAAAGCTTTTGCGGCGAC
This sequence comes from Oscillospiraceae bacterium, assembly GCA_031554155.1. Taxonomy (GTDB): domain Bacteria; phylum Bacillota; class Clostridia; order Oscillospirales; family Ruminococcaceae; genus WRAV01. Next base: position 2,338 of record JAVBKH010000173.1, on the reverse strand, counting down.
ATGGACAGTTTTTCAGTGGCAGACTTATCCACACGCATTAGCAAGTCGCCCTCGGCCACGTTATCTCCAACCTCAACGCAAACTTCCTCTGGTACAAGAGTTGATTGAAGAAAAATATCTCGAACATTTTGAGACTGAACAGTGCCTTGGCAATTCACAACATTTTCGTATGTTTTTGTGTTCGGTGTGATGTAATAAACCGACGGAATTGCAGCAGAAATCACTTGGGGCATATTAAAATACCCGATAGCGATAAGTAAAACTGGAATCAAAGCTAATAATTTTTTCACAAAAAGACCTCCTTGCCGCTATATCTATGATTAACGGTGAGGAGGTTTTTATTCTCTTTTTATGAAAAAAATGGTTGTATATTTGCTTAAATCGCAAGAAAAATAGCTTAGAGGGGTGAAAGCGATTGAATTTGATAATTTGCGACGAAAACTGCCGCCACAAACAGGAAGGCTATTGTGCTCTCAACCACATGGCGAAGCTGACTAATAGCTCCGCTGTGAACTGCGGGTACTTCGAGCCACCTGCTAAACCTTCAAAATTTGAAGCGCCTGCGCGAGATTCGATACAGGCACAAGCTCAAGCTCGGGCGGGCATGTAATCCCCTTAATTGAGCTCTTTGGCAAGATTAGCTTTGTAAAACCTAATCTTGCACATTCGTTCACGCGGGTTTGTGCCTGCATAACAGAGCGAATTTCTCCCGCAAGACCAATTTCACCAAAAGCGGCAACGTTGTCATCAAGCGGCTTGTCAAGCAGGTTTGACACAAGCGCTAACGCAACGGGCAAATCTGCGGCAGGCTCGTCGAGGCGTAAGCCACCGATAATGTTGATATATGCGTCGAGGCTGCCAAAGAAATAGCCGCCGCGTTTTTCTAAAACTGCAATAAGCAGAGCGGCGCGGTTGAAATCAAAGCCTGTAGAAACTCGTCGCGGTGAGCTGAAACCCGACTTGCTCACAAGCGCCTGCACCTCTGCTAGAATTGGGCGCGTGCCCTCCATAACGCAAGCAACGCATGTGCCAGACACGCCAACAGGTCTGCCAGAAAGCAGCATCAGAGATGGGTTGTCGACGTCTGTAAGTCCGCTTTCACCCATTTCGAACACGCCAATTTCGTTGGTAGAACCAAATCGGTTTTTAACCGAGCGAAGAATTCGATACGTTGACTGACGTTCGCCCTCAAAATAAAGAACAACGTCAACCATATGTTCAAGAACTTTAGGCCCTGCTATGCCGCCGTCCTTGTTGACGTGACCCACGAGAAAAATCGGTATTTCAGAGCTTTTTGCCGCGCGCATCAAAAGCTGTGTACACTCGCGAACTTGTGTAACACTGCCGCTTGACGAGCTTATTGCAGCAAAATTCATGGTCTGGATTGAGTCAACCATGACAACATCTGGCCTTATGTGCTCGATTGTGTTAAGCACACTTTCAATGTCGGTTATTGCGGCTACATAAAGGCTATCTCCCGAAACTTGAAGACGCTCCGCTCTCAGCTTAATTTGGCGCGGGCTTTCCTCGCCTGCAACATACAAAACAACGCGCGACTTGCAAATTTCGCTGCACACCTGCAAAAGCAAAGTCGACTTGCCGATACCAGGGTCGCCGCTCAAAAGCATAACCGAGCCATCGACAATTCCGCCGCCAAGCACACGGTCAAGCTCACGCAAGCCTGTATTCCTTCGTATTTCTGCGTTGCTGTCCACGTCAGAAAGCTTTGACACGGTTGTCTCAATCTGGCTTACGGGCATAGCAACAGGGCGTGCTTTCTCTTGCGACGTGGCGACTTCCTCAAGGGTGTTCCAGTGCGCGCAGGCAGGACATTTGCCGTACCAACGGGGACTATCGAAGCCACATTCGGAGCAAACAAAACTAGTTCTTGATTTTGCCGACATTTTTATCCTTCCTTTTCGCTAAGAAACATTATCAAGCCCTAAATACCGCATTACAGAGCTAAAAACAGTGAATGCAATTTGCGCTTGATACTCGGGTTTTGTGAGCATTTCTGCTTCACTCGGGTTTGACAAAAAGCCACATTCAACGAGAGCTGATGGGCATTTTGCATGATACATTAGAAATAAATTTTTGCCTGCCTTTTTATATTTGCGGTGATTTTCTGGTTGCAACATTGACGAAAAATCTTTTTGCAAGGTTTCGGCGAGAATTTGGCTTTGTGGATTATTTGGGCTATAAAAAATTTGCGCGCCAGTCGAGCTATTGGCAGTGAATTTGTTTTGATGAACGCTCAAGAAAATGGCGTTTGGATAGGAATTTACAAGCGCAAGGCGATTGTTTAAATCAGAGGTTTTTTGTTTTCTCACAGTGCTAA